>NZ_JBEOUR010000036.1:0-35188 GCF_040302605.1 Microbacterium sp. NPDC097977 | reverse complement strand
ATGCGGCCTGCGCCGACATCGCACCAACACTCCCTGCCATCAGCAGGGGCCAGAATTTACGCATCATCATCGGCTTCATCCTCGTCGTTATTGTTGCCGGTGAAGGCGCTCATGCAGATCAGGCGGTGCTCGCCCGAATCACCGGTAAGGGTCCAGCTGTGCAAGGTGTCATCGAAGGTGGCGGCCTGCACTTGCTCTAGGCTGAAGCTCCAGCGTTTTTCCGCGCGGCCGTCCATGGCAGTGATCAGCAGTTTTTCTTTGCCGAGTTCAAAATCGATGGGCTGCACGCCTTCGATTTTGAATCCGGGCCTTCTCGCATCGCGGTCAGAAACCGATGGCAGCCTGGTAGCGCGGCTTGTGTCCGGTGCGGATGCCGGTGACGCTGGGCTTGTTCTCGTACACACCCGCTCCCCAGTTGCCCTCGACGAGCACGGGGCCGTCGGGGGTGACGACGATGTCCCAGCCGACATACTGGATCTGCGGCACGACTCTGGCGACCTGATCGACGAAGTCCCGGACCTCGTCCATCATCGGCAGCTGGAAGTCGGCGATGGGAAAGCCCGAGTCCGGGTGCGTGACGTGCACGTGGCCGTGCGAGTCGTAGCCGGGTCCCCTCGAGTGTCCGTTCTCGTCGAGCATCGTGTAGAAGCCGCCGAAGCTCATCTGGTCGCTCACCGCGCCCCGGCCGAACTTCTGGGCGATCGCGAGGATGTGCGTCTTCTCGCCGTCGAAGAACGCGGTGATGCGCGTGGTGTTCACCGTTCCCGGGCAGACGGCAGCGAGGTCCTCGTGCTGGCGGATGACCTCTTCGACGAGCACCTGCTTCTTCGCGAGCAGCTGCGCGTGGAACGCCGTCCAGTCGGCGACGTCGGCGGCGTGGTAGCGGTGCACGCCGGTGCCGGCCTGTCCGTGGGTCTCCTTGACGACGATCGTGCCCTGTCGCTCGGTGAAGGCGCGCAGCTCGTCGGCGTTGCCTTCGGTGATCAGCATCCACTCGCGCTTGAGGAAGGCGTCGAAGCGGGCGTCGAACTCTGCCTTGTCATGGAAGAGGTGGCGGTAGTCCGGGTGGTCGTACTGCTGGGAGATCTGATTCGAGACCGGGTGGGTCATGAACGTGTCGCGCTCCGCCTTGGTGAGGATCGCGAAGTCGTAGTCGATGTAGTCCTGGAAGCCGACGTTGTGACGACCGGCGGACCACAGCATGTCGACCACGACGACGGGCACGGCCTTGCCGTGCTGCTCCGAGGCCTCCTTGGCCCTCTCGATCACCGACGCGACGTCGATGCGGCGGGCGCGGTCCGCCAGGTAACGGAGGCGGGGCGCGAGGGAAAAACGTGACATGGGTCTCCAAGGTCGGGGTCGCATCCAGTCTACGGCGGGCACGACTGCCATTCTGGGAGGCCGGAGTTAGGGTGGAAGCGTGTGTGAGAAGACCTCCAGCTCCCGTCCGCGCGCGATGATCTCGCGGGCGGCATTGGCCTCCGCCGCGGCCGAGGCCGTCGCCGCCGGAGGCCGCGTCGCGGATCTGCGCCGAGATGCCTGGGGGCACGGGGTCCTCGCCGTCGCGCACGCGGTCACCGCCGCCGGAGCCTCCGCCGTGCGCGTGGACTACGCCGAGGAGGTCGAGGCGCTGCGCCTGGAGGGCATCGACGCCGTCATCCACGGGGAGGCCGACATCGATCCCTTCCTCCTGTACGGTCTGCCCGATGCCGAGGGGGACCTTCGTACGGCCCCGGTGATGCGCCTGACCGGATCCGTCCTCTCGACGAAGCCGCTCGAACCCGGTGATGCCGTCTCGTACGGCTACACCCACCGGGCCGCGCGGGACACGACCGTCGCACTCGTCACCGGGGGATACGCCCAGGGGATCGTGCGCAGTCTCGGCAACGCCGCCCACGTCGAGATCGCGGGCACCGAGCGGCCGATCATCGGCCGTGTCGCGATGGACGTCTGCGTGATCGACCTGCAGGACGCGGGGGAGACGGAGCCCGGCGTCGAGGTCACCTACTTCGGCGGGCGCGGGCCGTCCGCTCCCGCACTCGCCCGATGGAGTGCGGTGACGGGGCTCTCCGTCGCGGAGCTGATCACGGTCGCCGGAGCCCACGCCGAGCGGGGGTGGGAGGCATGAGCCGGCCGGTCCTCGAGATCAGCACCGCGCGATTCGCCGCCAACATCCGGGCGGTGCAGGAGCGCATCGCGCCCTCGGCGCTCATGGTCGTGCTCAAGGACGACGCCTACGGTCACGGACTCGGCTGGGCGGTCGAGGCCGCCCGAGATGCCGGGGTCGAGTGGTACGGCTCGTACGACGTCGCCAGCGGGATCGAGGCCCGTCGGGCGCTCGGAGACACCGGACGGATCCTCGCGTGGGTCACGTCGACGGATGCCGAGATCGACGAGGCGCTGCGTGCGCGGATCGACCTCGGTGTGGGAAGTGCGGAGTATCTGCGGCGGATCATCGCGCGCGCGCATCACCTCGGGCTGCGGGCGCGGGTGCATCTCAAGATCGACACCGGCCTGCACCGCAACGGTCTGCTGCCGTCGGAGTGGGACGGCGTGCTCGTCGAGGTCCGCGCTGCCGAGACCGCGGGGGAGATCGAGCTCGTCGGCATCTGGAGTCACCTGGCCGAGGCGAGCGACGCGGAGGACGACGAGGCGCAGCGACTCTTCCTCGAGGCCGTCGATGTCGCCGAACGGACCGGCGGGACGCCCGAGGCGCTGCACCTGACGGCGTCGGCCGCTTCCTGGTGGCGACCGGAGCTGCGCGGATCGGTGTCGCGGATCGGCGCGTTCTGCTACGGGGTCCGGTCGGCGGACGGTCCGGAGCTCGAGGGGATCGAGCCGATCGCGCGCCTCGGTGCGGATGTCGTCGAGATCGTGGAGGGCGCCGCGGTGATCGGGGTCGGTGCCTTCGACGGCATCCCTTCGTCGTTGGCGGGCTGCCGTGTCGGGACGCCGCAGGGCCCGCGCGAACTGCGACGCATCGATGCGACCACATCGGTGGTCGCAGGGTGGTCAGGCGCAGCCGTGGGCGATCGGGTGTGGGTGTTCGGACCCGGGACGCACGGCGAAGACAGCGCCACCACGCTCGCCGAACGCATCGACACGGTCGGCGAGGAGATCCTCACCCGGCTGACGTCCCGTGTGCGCCGCGTGGTCACGCCGTGAGTCGCGTGGTCATGCCTCAACGAGAGCGGGACCCGTCAGAAGACGGGTCCCGAGGCTGATCGATCCGAGATCAGTCGATCAGACGAGCGGTCTCATCGTGCCAGCTCGTCGCGACGCTGCGAAGCTTCTCTTCGTACTTGCGGCCGTGGTGGGCGCAGAAGAGGAGCTCGGAGCCGTTGACCTCGGCGGCGATGTACGCCTGAGCTCCACAGGAATCACAGCGATCCATGGCGGTCAGGCGGAACTCGACGGTGGAGGTCTCACGTTCGGTCGTTGTTGCGTTCATCTCGGTGCCTCCTTGAGTGTCGGGTCCCGGCTGGGCGTGTTCAATACAACCACGCCGTCACTGTGGGCATGCCCGGTTTGCGGCGTGTTTCGCTCAGCGCGTACGCTGCGCACCTCTCTCACCCGTCCGCGGGGAGTGTCGTGGGCGTCGGAGGCCGTGCGGAGAATAGACTCGGACATTGTGACCGCCGAGTATTCCGCCCATCATCTCCAGGTGCTCGAAGGGCTCGAGGCCGTCCGCAAGCGCCCCGGTATGTACATCGGCTCGAACGGATCGCCCGGCCTGATGCACTGCCTCTGGGAGGTCATCGACAACGCCGTCGACGAGGCCGTCGCCGGCAACGGATCGAAGATCGACATCATCCTGCATGAAGACGGAAGCGTCGAGGTCCATGACCGCGGTCGCGGCATCCCCGTCGACGTCGAACCGCGCACCGGACTCACCGGCGTCGAGGTCGTGTTCACGAAACTGCATGCCGGTGGCAAGTTCGGCGGCGGCTCGTACGCCGCGTCGGGCGGTCTGCACGGTGTCGGCGCCTCGGTGGTGAACGCCCTGTCGGAGCGTCTCGACGTCGAGGTGGACCGCGGCGGCAAGACCTACGCGATGTCGTTCCACCGCGGTGAGCCCGGACTCTTCGCCGACAGCGGCGAGAAGCGACCGGATGCCGTGTTCACGCCGTTCCGCGACAAGAGCGAGCTGCGGGTCATCGGCAAGGCACCGCGGGGAGCGACCGGAACCCGGATCCGCTACTGGGCCGACCACCAGATCTTCACGAAGGATGCCGCGTTCCAGCTCAACGAGCTGGTGACGCGCGCGCGACAGACGGCCTTCCTCGTCCCCGGTCTCGAACTCGTCATCCGCGACGAGCGTGCGGCGAACGGCTCCGAGGTCGAAGGTCAGCCGATCGAGACCTCCTACCGCTATGACGGCGGTATCTCGGAGTTCGTCGAGTACCTCGCGAACGACGCTCCCGTCACCGACACCTGGCGCATCCAGGGCGAGGGCACCTTCAAGGAGACCGTCCCGGTCCTGCAGGCCGACGGCCACATGATCGCGACCGAGGTCGAGCGTGTCTGCGCCGTCGACATCGCCATGCGCTGGGGCACGGGCTACGACACGACCACGCGGTCGTTCGTCAACATCATCTCCACGCCCAAGGGCGGCACCCATCAGCAGGGCTTCGAGCAGGAGCTGCTCAAGGTGCTGCGTTCGCAGGTCGATCAGAACGCACGACGGCTGAAGGTCGGCGCCAACGACAAGCTCGAGAAGGACGACGTCCTCGCAGGCCTCACCGCGGTGCTCACGGTGAACGTCCCCGAGCCTCAGTTCGAGGGGCAGACCAAGGAGATCCTCGGCACACCGGCCGTGCGCCAGATCGTGGCCCAGGTGCTCCGCAAGGATCTCGCGGCCCGCTTCAGCTCCACCAGACGCGACGATAAGAGCCAGGCCACTCAGCTGCTCGACAAGGTCGTCGCCGAGATGAAGGCGCGCGTCTCGGCGCGCGCACACAAAGAGACGCAGCGACGCAAGAACGCACTGGAGTCGTCGACGTTGCCCACGAAGCTCGTGGACTGCCGCACGAACGAGGTCGAGCGCAGCGAGCTCTTCATCGTCGAGGGCGACTCGGCGCTCGGCACGGCCAAGAACGCGCGCAACAGCGAGTTCCAGGCCCTTCTGCCGATTCGCGGCAAGATCCTCAACGTGCAGAAGGCCTCCGTCGGCGACATGCTCTCCAACACCGAGTGCGCGTCGATCATCCAGGTGATCGGTGCGGGCTCCGGACGCAGCTTCGACATCGACGCCGCCCGCTACGGCAAGGTCATCCTGATGAGTGACGCGGACGTCGACGGCGCCCACATCCGCACGCTGCTGCTGACACTGTTCTACCGCTACATGCGCCCGCTGATCGAGCACGGCCGGGTCTTCGCGGCCGTGCCGCCCCTGCACCGCGTGATCGTGATCAATCCGGGGTCCAAGCCCAACGAGACGATCTACACGTACAGCGAGCAGGAGATGCATGCGCTGCTGGCCAAGCTGCGCAAGGCGGGCAAGCGCTGGCACGAGCCGCTGCAGCGGTACAAGGGTCTCGGAGAGATGGATGCCGAGCAGCTCGCCAACACGACCATGGATCGCGGCGGACGCCTGCTGCGCCGGGTGCGCATGGAGGATGCCGAAGCCGCGGGGCGGGTGTTCGAGCTGCTGATGGGCAACGAGGTGGCTCCGCGCCGGGAGTTCATCATCGACTCGTCGGACCGGCTGTCGCGCGAGTCCATCGACGCCTGACGTCAGCGCCAGACCACGACGCCTGGCCTCAGCGCGCGGCCGTCATCGCCGCCCTGTACACGGCGAGCAGCGCGTCGCGGTGGGTGTCCTGGGCGACGCGAGTGCGGTGCGCGAGGGCTGCGGCGCTCATCGCGGCGACGCGGCCCGGGGCATCCTGCAGGCTGCGGAGCGCACGCACGAGTCCGGCGGCATCCGGCGTGGGGGTCACCAGTCCTCCGCCGTCGGGCAGCATCTCGGCCAGATCGGGGTCGGTGACGATCACCGCCAGCCCGGAGGCGAGGCCCTCGAGAATCACCATCGGCTGGTTGTCGAAGTCGAGAGACGTCGAGACCAGCACGTGCGCACGGCGCATGGCATCGAGCACCCGCGACTGGGGCACCGCGCCGTGCACGATGAGCCGCCCGTCCGGCAGGTCGGCCGCGGCGGACGACACAGCACGACGAGAGACGCCGTCACCGAGCATCTCGGCGCTGATCCCCGGAAGCCGACGCACCGCGTCGACGAAGACGGACGGGCGCTTCTCCGGAGACAACCGCCCGCACCATACGACCCGGAGATCCTCGCCGGCGCGCAACTCGCGGGGTGTCGGCCAGCCGACCGCATCGAGCACACTCGCCTCGAGTCCGTTCGACAGGACGGTGAGGGGAGTGCGCACCCCCTGCGCGACGAGCTTCGCGGCGAAGTGGGCGGAGGGCACGATGACCTGGTCGGCGTGGTTCGCCTGACTCACCATCAGCCGCCACATGCGGCGCGCCATCCGAGTCGCCGCGTACGGGGCCGTCGGGTCGAGTCGTGCCTGTGCGTGGCTCATCCGGTGCCGGTGCATCGCGGCGAGCAGCATCGTCGTGACCGAGGGGAGGGGGAGCACCGATCGCGTGTAGACGTCGATGCGCCCGTGCATGGTCTGCACCACGGGCACGCCCAGCGCCCTGGCCGCGTCGAACCCGGCCAGTGCGGCGAACATCTCGGTGTGCACGTGCACCAGGTCGATCCTGCGGGCGCGGAGCTCGCGGCGCAAGGACTCCGCCGCGGCCCGCGGGGGCCAGGTGAACGGGTAGCCGTCGGGGGCGAAGCCGCGGGCGGTCGGCAGCCGCACCACGTGCGGGTCGTCGCTCTCCGCGGCCAGCGGTGCGAACACGAACACCTCGTGCCCCGCCTGCTCCAGCGCCTCGCGGTGTGCCTTGATGACCGTCTGCACACCGCCCAGCGTCGGCAGGTAGTAGTCGGTGACCATGGCTATGCGCACACGACCACAATAGGGCGGCTAGGGTGAGGGGCATGTCCGGAGCCCGTGTGCTGGTGACGGGGGCGAGCGGGTTCCTCGGCGGGCGCGTCGTGCCCGATCTGCACAGGCACGGCTACGAGGTCTTCGCCGCGGGCCGTGACCTGACGGCGCTCGCGCGGGTGGCCGACGAGGCGCATCGGGTTCCCGGCGACCTCGCGTCGCTGCGGCGCCTGGACCTCCCGGTGGACGCCGTCATCCACTGCGCCGCCCTCTCGACGCCGTGGGGTGCGTGGCGGGACTTCCGGTCGACGAACATCGAGGGCACGGGCCACGTCGTGGAATTCGCCCGTCGCAACGGTGTGCGCCGGATCGTGCACGTCTCCTCGCCGAGCGTGTACGCGGCGCCGCGCGATCGACTCGGCATCCGAGAGGGGGATGTCGACCGCAGCAACCGCCTGAACGGCTACATCCGGTCGAAGATCGCCGCGGAGGACCTGCTGCTCGAGGCGCGGGATGCCGGCACGATCCCCGAGCTGGTCATCGTGCGCCCGCGCGGACTCATCGGAGTCGGTGATCCGAGCCTCGTGCCGAGACTCCTCGCGGTGCATCGGCGGATCGGGGTGCCGCTCTTCGACGGAGGCGACGCCCTCATCGACCTCACCGCGGTCGAGAACGTCGCCGCCGCTCTGCGCCTCGCGCTGCACCGCGGCGATGCCGCCGGGGGCGTCTACAACATCTCCAACGACGATCCCCGACGATTCCGTGACCTGCTCACGACCCTGCTCGGCCTCCTCGGACAGGAGCCGCGGTTCCGTCCGCTGCCCCGGCCCCTCGCCTGGGCCCTGGCCGGTGTTCTGGAGCGGGTCTGCTCCGCTCTGCCCTGGCGTCCGGAACCTCCGCTCACCCGCTACACCCTCACCACCATCGCCTACTCGCAGACCCTCGACGTCTCGCGCGCGAAGGCCGACCTCGGATACCGACCCGAGGTGTCCCTCGACGAGGCGCTCGCCCGGGTCGCGGGGCACATGACGGGGGAGTCATGACCGGCCGCCTCCGCCACTACGTGTGCGGGAAGACCGTGCACGATGTCGGCGCCATGTTCCACGGGGAGCCTCGAGGACGCCGGGAGTTCCCCTCCGGCGTGTTCCTGTACGACGCTGCGGACGGGCGGCGAGTGCTGTTCGACACCGGGTATGCCACAGGGGAGTGGCGCACGGGGTGGCGCGGTGCGGCCTATCGGCGCCTCCTGCCGCCGCAGGTGGACGACGAGGACGACATCGCGGTGCAGCTCCGCGGCGACGGTGTGGATCCGGCATCCGTCACGCACGTCGTGCTGTCGCACCTGCATCCCGATCACATCGGCGGCGTCCGCCGCTTTCCGCATGCGACGTTCGTGCTGAGCGCGGGACACCAGCGGACTCTCGCCGGACCGCGTTTGCGCGACGGGGTTCTGACGGGGCTGCTGCCCGACTGGTTCTCCGGGGCGGAGCGCCGCACTCTCGCCGACGACGCGTTCGTCGACGTCGCGGTGCGGGGCACGGTGCTGCGCGGGCACGATCTTCTCGGCGACGGCTCGTATCTCGTCGTGGACCTCCCCGGCCACGCCGACGGGCACCTGGGAGCCCTGATCGAGGACCGCGTCCTGCTCGCCGGTGACGCGGCATGGGGGACGGACTTCCTCGACGCCTCGGGACGACTGCGGATGCTCCCGCGTGCGATCCAGCACGACCCGCAGCGCTACGCGTCCACGGCGAGCACGCTGCGCGGCCTCGCCGCCGCCGGCATCCGCGTCGTCTGCAGCCACGACCCGCTCGGAGCCACGGAGCTGCTGAGCTGATGTCGCGACTGAGGATCCTGCGCGAGTTCGCGGCGGTGCGGTGGTTGCGTCCGCTGCGCACCCGAGCGGCGATCGAGCGGCGTCAGCGGCGCCTGCTGAGCGCGCACCTGCGGTTCCTGCGTCGTCGATCCCGGTACTTCGGAGATCTCCTCGCCACGCGATCCTTCGCGGACCTCCCGCTGATGGACAAGAGCGTCATGATGAGCCGGTTCGACGACATCAACACGGTCGGTGTCGGCAGGGATGACGCGCTGGCCCTCGCGATCGCGAACGAGCGCGCGCGGGAGTTCGACCTCGACCTCGGGTCCCACTCCGTGGGTCTCTCCAGCGGCACGAGCGGACACCGCGGCCTGTTCGTGGTGAGTGCGGCCGAGCGCGACGCCTGGGTGGGGGCCGTGCTGGCACGAACCCTCCCGCGCGGCGCCCTGCTCGGACACCGCATCGCGCTCTTCCTGCGCGCCGACAACACGCTCTACGAGTCGGTCGGCTCCGCGGCGGTGTCGTTCCGCTACTTCGACGTGTACGCGGACATGGCGGAGAACATCGCGGCCCTGC
Source organism: Microbacterium sp. NPDC097977 (assembly GCF_040302605.1). NCBI lineage: Bacteria > Bacillati > Actinomycetota > Actinomycetes > Micrococcales > Microbacteriaceae > Microbacterium > Microbacterium sp. NPDC097977. The sequence goes on along the minus strand of NZ_JBEOUR010000036.1, from coordinate 25,837 downwards.
GCTCCTTCGGCCCGACCATCCTCGTGGCTCCGCCCTCCGTGCTCCGGCTGATCGCGCATGCCGCGGATGCCGGGGAGTTCGACGTCGTCCCGCAGAAGGTCTACGCGGTTGCCGAGGTGCTCGAGGTCTTCGATGCGCAGCGGATCACGCGATCGCTCGGACAGGAGCGTCTGCATCAGCTGTACCAGTGCACCGAGGGGTTCCTCGCGCACACCTGCCCGCACGGGGTCATCCACCTCAACGAGGACGACATCCTGGTCGAGCGGGAGTACCTGGATGCCGAGCGCTTCACCCCGATCGTCACGGATCTGCGTCGTCGTGCGCAGCCGATCGTGCGCTACCGCCTCGGAGACGTGCTGCGCGAGCGCACGTCGCCGTGCCCGTGCGGCACCGCCCTGACGGCGATCGAGCGCATCGAAGGGCGCGAGGGCGACACGCTGATCCTCCGCGGCCTCGACGGCCGCGAGGTGCCCGTGTTCGCGGACGTGATCACGCGTGCGCTGCTGTATGCCGACGGGTTCGACGAGTACCGCATCACGCAGATCGGCGAGTCGCGCCTGCAGATCGCCCTGGACACGGTCGATGATCGGTCTCGGCGCCGCGTGGCGGATGAGGTGCGGGCGCTCGCGCATCGACTCGGATGCGAGCGTCCGGACCTCGAGTTCATCGGATTCGTGCCGGACGGGTCGGTGAAGCTGCGTCGGGTCGTGCAGGGATGGGGGGAGCGGAGATGGTGAGGAACTGCGAGATCGCGGGGTGGGGGACATTCCTGCCCGACCGCACGGTGAGCTTCGGAGGCGAGACGCGATATCGCCTCGACGACGACACATCGCACCTCGACATGCTCGCGGAGGCGTGTGAGCGCGCACTCGCACACGCCGGCGTCCGCGCCGATCAGATCGATCTCGTCCTCGGTGCCTCAGCCGCCGGCATCCAGCCGATCCCGTGCACGGCGGCGCTCGTGCTGGAGAGGCTGACTCTGAGCGGTCGCGCCGCGGCGTTCGATGTGAACTCCACCTGCACGAGCTTCATCACGGCGCTCGACATCGCCTCGCGCTATCTGGACGCGGGGGACCACGAGACGATCCTCGTCTTCGCTGGCGACGTGGGCACACGGTTCCTCAACCCGGAGCAGCGCGAGAGCTTCGAGCTCTTCAGCGATGCCGGCGCGGCTGTGGTGCTGCGCCGTTCCGCGGATCCCGCACGCGGGGTGATCGCGAGCGCACAGCGCACCTGGCCCGCCTACGCGCACGACACGGAGATCAGGGGCGGACTGTCGGGGTCCCCGGCGCAGGTCTACGCGGAGCGGGACCCCGCGGACTACCTCTTCGACATGAACGGGCGCCGTGCACTGCTGGGGATGATGCGTGTGCTGCCGGAGTTCTTCGAGTCGTTCCATGAGAGCGCGGGCGTGTCCTACGACGACGTCGCGCTGTGGGTGCCGCACCAGGCATCCGCAGCACTCGGCCCGATGCTCGACCGCCTCGGTATCCCCGTCGAGCGACGCATCGATGAGGTGCGGCACTTCGGCAACATGGTCTCGTCCTCGGTGCCGTTCATGCTCGCCCGCGCGCTCGAGAGCGGTCGGGTGCGCACCGGTGACACGGTGATCCTGTGCGGCACGGCCGCCGGACTCACCGCCAACATCCTGGCGCTGCGCCTCTGACCGGGCGCGACCGGGCATACCGCGCGCGTGGTCAGACCAGGGTGCGGCCGATGCTGCCGATCACGCCGTCGATGGGCTGACCCGAGGCATCGCGCCTGGCGCCCGCCTCGGGGAGCTTTCGCACGGCACCGGTCGGGTCGACGGCCTGCGCCGGGGTCGGCCCGACCCAGGCGACCGTGAGCCGATCCTCGCCCTTCAGGAAGGAGTGCGCCCGGACGCCGCCCGTCGCACGGCCCTTCGCGGGATACTCCGCGAACGCCGACACCTTCGCTCGCCCCGGCTCCGTGCCCGGGAGGATGCTGTCGGACCCGGAGACGGTGGCGACCACCGCATCCGCGTCGGGGGCCACGGCTCCGAAGAAGAGGACCGTGGACCCTGCACCGAGCTTGATCCCCGCCATGCCGCCGGCGGGCGCACCCTGCGGGCGCACCGCGGACGCCGAGAAGCGCAGCAGCTGAGCATCGGTCGTGACGAACACCAGGTCGGCATCGTCTCGCGCTTCGACGGCTCCGACGACGGTGTCGCCGGGTTTCATGCCGATCACCTCGAGGTCCGGACGCACGGGCAGCGTCGAGGGGACGATCCGCTTCACCGTTCCCTGCGCGGTGCCGAGCGCGATCGGGGTGTCGCTGTCGAAACGGACGAATCCGAGGATCCGCTCTCCCCGCGTCGTGATCCCGAGGTAGTCCCGCAGCGGCGCGCCGGCGGCGAGCTGCACGGACGACGACGGCACCGACGGCAGGTCGACGGGGGAGAATCGCAGCACTCGCCCCTCGGAGGTCAGCGCGCCGATCTCGGCGCGCACCGTCGTCTCGACGGTGGCGAGGATCGCATCGTGCTTGCTGCGCCGAGGCGGCAGGGAGAGCTCCTGGCCCTCGCCGAGATCCACTCGCACCGCCCGCCCGGTGGTCGACAGGACGAGAACGGTGGGCGCATCCGCGATCTGGAGGTCGACAGCACCCTTCGTCGCACGAGGCTTGGCGGGAGCGGCGTTCATCAGCAGCGTGCGGCGAGGGGTGCCGTACGCCTCGGCCGCGGCATCGAGCTCCTTCGCGACCGCTGCACGCAGCAGCACGTCGCTGGCGAGGAGTTCACGCAGAGCTGCGATCTCGGCGAGAAGAGCATCGCGCTCGGTCTCGAGCTCGATCCGCGAGAACTTGGTCAGACGGCGAAGGCGCAGCTCGAGGATGTACTCGGCCTGCAGCTCGCTGAGATCGAACACCGAACGCAGCCGGGACCGCGCCTGCTCCGAGTCGTCGGAGGAGCGGATGACCTGGATGACCTCGTCGATGTCGAGGATCGCGATGAGCAGACCCTCGACGAGGTGCAGGCGCTCTTCGCGCCGGGCCAGGCGGTAACGACTGCGCCGGGTGATGACCTCGAGCCGGTGGGCGACGTAGACGCGGAGCATCTCCTTGAGCCCGAGCGTGCGGGGCTGCCCGTCGACGAGCGCGACGTTGTTGATGCTGAAGGAGTCTTCGAGGGGCGTCAGCCGGTACAGCTGCTCGAGCACGGCCTGCGGGTCGAAACCCGTCTTGACGCCGATCGCGACGCGGAGTCCGTGGTTGCGGTCGGTGAGGTCGGTGACATCGCTGATGCCCTGCAGCTTCTTCGCCTGCACCGCATCGCGGATCTTCTCGATCAGCCGCTCGGGGCCGACCATGTACGGCAGCTCGGAGACGATGATCCCGGTGCGCCGCGGCCCGAGCGGTTCCACCGAGACCTTGCCGCGCACCTTGAGCGCACCACGGCCGTTCGCGTAGGCGTCCTTGACGCCGTCGAGGCCCATCAGGATGCCGCCGGAGGGGAAGTCCGGGCCCGGCACGAACTCCATCAGCTCCTCGGTGGTGGCATCCGGATTCTCGAGCAGGTGCGTGGCTGCGGCGACGACCTCGATGAGGTTGTGCGGGGCCATGTTGGTGGCCATGCCGACCGCGATGCCGCTGGCGCCGTTGACGAGGAGGTTCGGGAACGCCGCAGGCAGAACCGAAGGCTGCTGGAACTGCCCGTCGTAGTTCGGCACGAAATCGACGACATCCTCGTCGAGGTTCTCGGTGAGGGCCATCGCGGGCGAGGCGAGCCGCGCCTCCGTGTATCGGGCGGCGGCGGGACCGTCGTCGAGCGATCCGAAGTTGCCGTGCCCGTCGACGAGCGGCACCCGGAGCGCGAAGTCCTGAGCGAGTCGCACCAGCGCGTCGTAGATCGCGGAATCACCATGGGGATGCAGCTTTCCCATGACCTCGCCCACGACGCGGGCGCTCTTGACGTGGCCGCGGTCGGGGCGCAGTCCCATCTCGGACATCTGGTAGAGGATCCGTCGCTGCACGGGCTTCAGGCCATCACGCGCATCGGGCAGCGCCCGGGAGTAGATCACCGAGTAGGCGTACTCGAGGAACGAACCCTGCATCTCGGTCTCGAGATCGATGTCCTGGATTCGCTCCGGTGCGAGCTCGGCAGGCGGGTTCTTCGGCATGGCCATCCTGAGTGTGCGAAGGCTGAGTTGTGCAAAGACTGAGCGCGTGGGGGAGCCTGTGTCAGACTGGCTCGGGTGTCCCTCATTCTACCGTCCGAGCCTGCCGCCGCTCGGAGCATCGTCGGGGTGGCGGACGACGTGTTCGACGCCCTTCACGGCGACTCCGCGGTGCTGCCGCGCGCCGAATCGGTCGTGCTGGTCCTCGTCGACGGTCTCGGGGCCATCAGTCTGCGCGCTCACGCCGGGCATGCGCGCGCCCTCACGGCGGGTATGGCGAAGAAGGACGTGGCGTACTCGGTCTTCCCTTCGACCACCGCGGCGGCGCTCACCAGCATCCTGACCGGTGCGTGGCCGGGCGAGCACGGCCTGGTCGGATACCGCGTCCGTGATCCCGCGCGGGACATCCTCGTGAACCAGCTGACCGGGTGGGAGTCCGAGGGTCTGGATCCGATGACCTGGCAGGCGGCCCCGACCGTCTTCGAGCGAGCGCGGGGGGAAGGGCGACCGGCATACGCGGTCGGTGTCGCTGCGTATGCCGAGAGCGGATTCACTCGGGCGACACTGCGCGGAGCCGACTTCGTCGCCGCGCAGACACCCGCGGATCGCGTGGCTTCGGCCTACGATCTGGCCGAGCGGAACCCCGGCGCGCTCGTCTACTGCTATCTGCCCGAGGTCGACAAGGCGGGGCATCGGTACGGCGTCGACTCCGCCCAGTGGGTCGCGGCGCTCGAGGAGATCGACGGCGCCCTGTCGCTCCGCGTGCCCCCGGGGGTCGGCGTCCTCGTCACCTCGGACCACGGGATGGTCGACGTCCCGGCGCACAGGCAGGTCGTCCTCGAGGCGGAGCACCTCGCGGGCGTCCGTCACATCGGCGGCGAGCCCAGGATGCTGCATGTCTACACGGACCCCGAGGCCGATGCCGCGGCCGTCGCCGCTCGGTGGTCCTCGGATCTGCAGGGACTGGCCGATGTGGGCACCAGGGAGGACGCGATCGCCGCGGGGCTCTTCGGGCCGACGATCGCGCCCGCCGCCGCGTCACGGATGGGCGACGTGCTGGTGGTCGCACGGGGGAACGGCGCGGTCTACGACGGGACCGCCGCAGACCAGCGCGGTCGTGGCATGGTCGGACAGCACGGCGGTCTCACCCCGGAGGAGAGACAGGTGCCGCTGCTCCGGCTGGGGGCCTTCGCGCGCTGACGCCGCGTCTACTCGTCGGTCTTGGCGCCGAAGACGATCTCATCCCACGACGGCATGGCGTTGCGCCGCTTGCGCCGCCCGCCGGTCTCGTTCGTCGGCTCGGCCGGTGCCGCGGGTTCGTCTTCGCGCTCGTCGGACTGATCGCCCTCGAACGCATCGAACAGCGCGATCGGTCCCGTCTCGTCGTCGTCGTCGGGATGCTCGAGGAGAGGGGCCGTCTCGCGCTGACCGCGGCGGCGGCGGAGCGCCTCGAGCAGATCGGCGGTCTCCGGGCTGGTGGTCGCGGATTCCGGTGCCCGTTTCGTCGCGGCGTTCTGCGCGGCGGCGGCGGACCGCTCGGGGATCGCGACGTCGTCGACCTCGCTCTCGGGGGTGGGCACCAGTCGCGGTCCGAACGCGCCGGAGTCGAAGCGGCTGTCGTCCTTGTAGGGCGACGGCTGGCGCTCGGCGTCGACCGCGCGCAACCGGGGGATCAGTCCGTCGGGAAGAGAGCCCTGACGGGAGAGCTGGGTCGCATCCGCGTTGAGCGGCGAGAGGGCGCTGCGGCGGGGATCGAAGCTCCAGCGCGCGTCGTGGTCGACGTCGTTGGCGCTGAACTCGAGCTTGATGACCCAACCGTTCTCGCCCTTCCAGCTGGCCCACCGCTCGGCGGAGGCCTCGACCTCTGCGAGCTTGGCGCGGATGGCGGTGCCGAACGTCGGCTGCGCGTCAGGCTCGACATCGCTGCCGATCAGGACGGGGACGGCGAGTGCCTGACCGATCACGTGCTCGCGCTCGGCGAGGACCGGACCCTCGAAGCGCACGACGTCCTCGACGGCGATGCCCAGCAGCTCGGCGACCTCGGTCGTGGTGAGTCCTGCGCGGATCTGCGCCTGGATGTCGCGCGGGCTCGCGGCGAGGCGCTGCGCGGCCGGCTCGCTCTGCCGTGTGGCGCGGCGGAGCTCACGATGCAGGACGTCGTCGATGGGCAGCGCGAACCGCTCGCCCGACTCGGTCGCGAGTACGAGCAGGCCTGCCTCCGTGCCGACGATGGTGACGTTTTCCATGCGAATGCCCCTCTGATGGGTGTCTGTTCATGGTGTCACGCGGGGCGGGCCCGAGGCGGGAATACTCTGGGCGTGCCGTGAGTTTGCTCTGTCGCACCCACGAGCATTTGCTTATTCCCTCGTGGTCATGCAAACTATGGCCGCCGATTACCCCCGACGGCGCACCACCCACTCGCATGAAAGTGGAGATTCACCACATGGCAACCGATTATGACGCCCCTCGAAAGAGTGAAGACGACTCCGAGTCGATCGAAGCCCTCAAGGAGCGTGTGCCGGACAAGCTCTCCGGTTCTTCGGGAGACGAGGATGCGGACAACCCGTCCAGCTTCGACCTCCCCGGAGCCGACCTCTCCGATCTCGAGCTCGATGTCGTCGTGCTGCCGCCGCAGCAGGACGAGTTCACCTGCATGAACTGCTTCCTCGTGAAGCACCGTTCGCAGCTCGACCACGAGGGAGCCTCCGGCCCCATCTGCAAGGAGTGCGCTGCCTGAGCGCACCAGAGCGAGAAGAAACGCGCCCCGGACCGTCATGGTCGGGGGCGCGTCGTCTTTTCCGAGGGGGTATCGCGTATGCCCGGGTTCCGCATGGCCCTAGGGCCATGCGGAGAGAGCGCAGAGACGGCAGAGAAGGGCTCAGCCCTGCGCGGCGATGATCGCCGCGGCGAGTCGGTCGGGCGTCCTGCTCGAGATCGTCCAGGTGTCGACGGGGTCATCGGGGTCGATGTTGGGCACCACGACCAGACCGTCGATGCCGCCGCGGATCAGGTGCCAGCCGCGTGCAGGAAGCCCCGGGCCGCGAGCCTGGCGGGCGTCCTCCGCCGTCAGAGCGATCGGCATGCCGAGGTGGCGGACCTCGATGTGCGCTCGACCCGCACTCAGCACGTCACCGTCGACAGCGACGACGGGGGTGACCGCGATCACGGCGATCACCAGCAGCGCCGAGACGGCGGCCCCGGCGACCAGAGCGATCGTGGAGCCGGCGGGCACCGCGATGAGCGCGACCATCGGGCCGGCGAGAGCCACCGTCACCAGCAGCCACAGGCTGGGGGACAGTCTCTCGCGGTAGCGGGTGCGCGTGTCGGGGTCGATGTTCTGCATTAGCCTCGGGGGGTGACTGATTCCGTTGATGTCCCCATTATCGCCTCTGTGGTGCCGGGATACGCTCACCCCGGCGACGCGGGAGCAGATCTGGTCGCTGCCGAGGCCGTGCACCTCGCACCGGGTGAGCGTGCCCTGGTCGCCACCGGAGTGCGGATCGCGCTGCCCGACGGATACGCGGCCTTCGTGGTCCCGCGCAGCGGGCTCGCCGCCAAGCACGGCATCTCGATCGTCAACTCGCCGGGCACCGTCGACGCCGGCTACCGCGGTGAGATCAAGGTGAGCCTGATCAACACCGACATCCACAGCGCGTACGATGTGGCCGTCGGCGATCGCATCGCGCAGCTGATCGTGATGCCGGTCACCCGTGCCGTCTTCATCCCGGTCGAGGAGCTGCCCGACAGCATCCGCGGCGAAGGCGGCTTCGGTTCGACCGGCTACCAGGCAGACACTCATTCCCCCTCGGCAGGACAGACCAATGACTGACAACAACGAGACTCCCTCCGCGCCGGCTCCCCACGATCGGGCCTCGCAGGGGCCCTTCGACGACTCCGAAGCGAACCCGGTGCGGCCGTACATCGATCTCGGTGGCATCAAGATCCTTCCCCGCGAGGGGCTCAACCTCCGCCTGGAGGTCGAGGAGCAGTCCAAGCGCATCGTCGCGGTCGGTCTCGACTACGCCGAGTCGTCGCTGCAGGTGCAGCCCTTCGCGGCACCGCGGTCCGGCGGGCTCTGGGACGAGACGCGCGTTCAGCTGCGCGACCAGGTGCGCACCCAGGGCGGCCGGGTCGAGGAGCGCGAAGGCCCTCTCGGAAAGGAGCTCCTCGCCGAGGTTCCTGCGGCCGCGAGCGAGGGATCGGAGCTGCGTCTGGCCCGTTTCATCGGCATCGACGGCCCGCGCTGGTTCCTCCGCGGTGTGATCGGCGGTGCCGCCGCCTCCGACCTCGAGGCCGCGGCCAAGGTCGAGGACCTGTTCCGCTCGATCGTGGTCGTCCGCGGGGGTGCGCCCATGCCGCCGCGCGATCTGATCCCGCTGAAGATGCCCGCGACTCCCGGCTCCGCGTGAGCACGCAGGTCCCCGAGCCGGAGCGCGAGCAGACGGCGTCGGACATCGTGGGCGCGGCCCTCGGCGGTGCGGCACGGCGCGCCGGACTGGATCCGAACGAGAGCAGCGCGACCGGCAAGGTCGTGTGGTCCGCGATGGGAGGCTGGCGTGGCATCCTGGAATCGGTGCTGCCGAGCCTCGCGTTCGTCATCCTCTTCACGGTTCGGCCCGAGCCCCTCATCCTGCCCCTCGGGGTCTCCGTCGGACTCGCGGCGGTGTTCACCGTCGTCCGGCTGGTGCAGAAGTCGCCTCCGTCGGCCGCGATCGGCGGTCTCGTCGCTGCGGCCGCAGCGGCAGCGCTCGCGCTGCTGACCGGGCGGGGCGAGGACAACTTCGTGCCCGGCCTCATCACGAACGCCGTCTACGGTTCCGCCATGCTCGTCTCCGCACTCGTCGGGTGGTCGCTGATCGGCCTCGCCGTGGGCTTCCTGATGGGGGAGGGCACCGCCTGGCGGAGTGACCGGCGCAAGCGCAGGGCATTCCTGTGGCTCGGCGTCGCGTGGGCCGCCCTGTTCTTCGCGCGGCTCGCGGTGCAGCTGCCGCTGTACCTGGCCGGCGACGTCACCGCACTGGGGACCCTGAAGCTGGTCATGGGCCTGCCGCTGTTCGCTCCGCTGATCGCGGTGACCTTCCTGGTCGTGCGGGCGCTGTATCCGCGCGCGTCGGATGCCGGAGACACAGCTCGGGCGTGATAGATTTATCTTGACATCAAGATAAATTGCAGGCTTCCGCTCGCGGGTCGAGCAGAGCAGACTGGTTAGGTCTGCCTTGCTAGCCGCAGGGGCTCGCTGGCGAGCAAGATGGAGGCGCCTGTCGCTCCCATCCGAATAGAAGGAGACGGATTCGTGTCCACGGTGAACAGCTTCGGTGCCAAGAGCACCCTGACGGTCGGCAGCACCGACTACGAGATCTTCCGCATCGACACGGTGCCCGGTTTCGACAAGCTCCCCTTCAGTCTCAAGGTCCTCCTCGAGAACCTGCTTCGCACCGAGGACGGCGCGAACGTGACGAAGGCGCAGATCGAAGCCCTGGGTTCGTGGGACGCCGCGGCAGAGCCCAACACCGAGATCCAGTTCACGCCGGCCCGTGTGGTCATGCAGGACTTCACCGGTGTGCCGTGCATCGTCGACCTCGCCACCATGCGTGAGGCCGTAACGGCGCTCGGCGGCGACGCGAACAAGATCAACCCGCTGTCGCCCGCCGAGATGGTCATCGACCACTCGGTGATCGCCGACCTCTTCGGCTCGGAGAACGCTCTCGAGCGCAACGTCGAGATCGAATACGAGCGCAACGGCGAGCGGTACCAGTTCCTGCGCTGGGGCCAGACGGCGTTCAGCGACTTCAAGGTCGTCCCGCCCGGAACCGGAATCGTCCACCAGGTGAACATCGAGCACCTGGCGAAGGTCATCTACGACCGCGACGTCGACGGCGTGCTGCGCGCCTACCCCGACACCTGCGTCGGCACCGACTCGCACACCACCATGGTGAACGGCCTCGGCGTGCTGGGCTGGGGCGTCGGCGGCATCGAGGCCGAGGCCGCGATGCTGGGTCAGCCCGTGTCCATGCTCATCCCGCGCGTCGTCGGCTTCAAGCTCTCGGGCGAGATCCCCGCGGGCGTCACGGCGACCGACGTGGTCCTCACGATCACCGACCTGCTGCGCAAGCACGGCGTCGTCGGCAAGTTCGTCGAGTTCTACGGTGAGGGAGTGGCGTCCGTGCCGCTCGCGAACCGCGCGACCATCGGAAACATGAGCCCGGAGTTCGGCTCCACCGCCGCGATCTTCCCGATCGACGACGTCACGCTCGACTACCTGCGCCTCACCGGGCGCAGCGACGAGGCCGTCGCACTCGTGGAGTCGTACGCCAAGGAGCAGAAGCTCTGGCACGACGCCTCGCACGAGCCGACGTTCAGCGAGTACCTCGAGCTCGACCTCGGCACCGTCGTGCCGTCGATCGCGGGCCCGAAGCGCCCGCAGGACCGCATCCTGCTGTCTGAGGCGAAGTCGCAGTTCGAGCAGGACATCCTGGCCTACGCGTCGGCATCCACCTCGGACTCCGTCGTCGACCTCGAGTCGAAGCACTCGTTCCCCGCATCCGACCCGGGCTCCGTGCCCGGCGAAGAGGAGCCGGTGACCACCCGTCCGGTGCACATCAACAGCGGCGCCCCGGCGAACGCCTCGAAGCCGGTGCCGGTGACCACGCCGTCGGGGGAGAAGTACATCCTCGACAACGGCGCCGTCACTCTCGCGGCCATCACCTCGTGCACCAACACGTCGAACCCCTCGGTGATGATCGCCGCCGGGCTCGTGGCACGCAAGGCGCTCGAGAAGGGCCTGAAGCAGAAGCCGTGGGTCAAGACGACCCTCGGGCCGGGCTCCAAGGTGGTCACGGACTACTACGAGAAGTCGGGTCTGGACAAAGACCTCGAGGGCCTCGGGTTCTACACCGTCGGCTACGGCTGCACCATCTGCATCGGCAACTCCGGTCCGCTGATCGAAGAGGTCTCCGAGGCCATCAACTCGCACGACCTCGCCGTCACTGCGGTCCTCTCCGGAAACCGCAACTTCGAGGGACGCATCAGCCCCGATGTGAAGATGAACTACCTCGCGAGCCCGCCGCTGGTCATCGCCTACGCACTGGCAGGGTCGATGCACTTCGACTTCGAGAACGATGCACTCGGCAAGGGAACAGACGGGGAGGACGTCTTCCTGAAAGACATCTGGCCCACCCCGGCCGAGGTCCAGGAGCTGGTCGACTCGTCGATCTCCCGCGAGCAGTTCATCAAGCAGTACGCGACCGTCTTCGACGGTGACGAGCGCTGGCGCAGCCTGCCCACTCCGGACGACGACATCTTCCAGTGGGACGAGAACTCGACGTACGTGCGCAAGGCACCCTACTTCGACGGCATGACGATGGAGCTCACCCCGGTGGCCGACATCTCGGGTGCCCGCGTGATGGCGACGCTCGGCGACTCGGTCACCACCGACCACATCTCGCCGGCCGGAAACATCAAGCCCGGCACGCCGGCGGCGCAGTACCTCACCGAGCACGGCGTCGACCGCAAGGACTTCAACTCCTTCGGATCGCGCCGAGGCAACCACGAGGTGATGATCCGCGGCACCTTCGCGAACATCCGCCTCAAGAACGCCATGGTGGCGGCGGTCAACGACGGCCAGGTCGTCGAGGGTGGATACACCCGCGACTTCACCCAGCCGGGCGGCCCGCAGTCGTACATCTACGACGCGAGCATGAACTACCAGGAGCAGGGCACACCTCTCGTCATCTTCGGCGGCAAGGAGTACGGCTCGGGATCGTCGCGTGACTGGGCGGCCAAGGGCACGAGCCTGCTGGGCGTCAAGGCTGTCATCACCGAGAGCTTCGAGCGCATCCACCGGTCGAACCTGATCGGCATGGGCGTCGTCCCGCTGCAGTTCCCCGCGGGCGAGAGCTGGGAGTCGCTCGGCCTCGACGGCACCGAGATCGTCTCGATCTCGGGTCTCGAGGAGCTCAACGAGGGCGTGACCCCGAAGACCGTGAAGGTCACGGCCACCCCGAGCGAGCAGTCGCCCGAGGGCAAGCAGGTCGTGGAGTTCGACGCGGTCGTCCGCATCGACACCCCCGGCGAGGCGGACTACTACCGCAACGGCGGCATCCTGCAGTACGTGCTGCGTTCGCTGGTCTGATCGACCGTCGACAGGTGCCCGATTCTTCGGAATCGGGCCCCTGTCGTATGCCGTGCGCGGTGTCAAGGGGAGCGGTCGCTCCGAGCTTTCACGGATGCCCCGAGGTAGGATCGATCAGGCGTCCGAACCGAACGGATGCCGTCTACGGTGCCTATGAGGAGGTGCAGATGCCGATCCTTCCGAGCATCTCAGGACCCCGCGACCTGGACGCACTGTCCGAGGACCAGCTGGTCGAACTCGCGGCGGAGATCCGGGATTTCCTGGTCGAGAACGTCTCCCGCACCGGCGGGCATCTCGGCCCGAACCTCGGCGTCGTCGAGCTCACGATCGCGCTGCATCGCGTCTTCTCCTCACCCGATGACCCCTTCATCTTCGACACCGGGCACCAGTCGTATGTGCACAAGCTCCTCACCGGGCGCCAGGACTTCTCGAAGCTCCGTCTGCGTGGCGGACTGGCCGGCTACCCTCAGCGCAGCGAGAGCGCGCACGACGTCGTGGAGTCGTCGCATGCCTCCAGCTCGCTGAGCTGGGCCGACGGCGTCTCTCGCGCCCTCACCGCCACCGGACGAGCGGACCGACATGTGGTCGCCGTGCTCGGCGACGGGTCGCTCACCGGGGGAATGACCTGGGAGGCGCTCAACAACATCTCCGACGACAACGACCGCAACCTGGTGATCGTCGTGAACGACAACGGGCGGTCGTACGCACCGACCATCGGCGGCATGTCGCGCTTTCTCAACCGCGTGCGCACGGCAGCGGCCTACAAGGATCTGCATCACAAGTCCGATCGCCTGTTCCGGGCCTTCGGACCCGTCGGTCGTGCAGTCTTCCGCGGAGTGCGGGGAGGAACCCACGGTTTCCTCTCGCGCTTCACGAACAACGAGGCGCTGTACTCCAACCTGGACATCAAGTACCTCGGTCCGATCGACGGACACGATCTGCCCGCGCTCCTCGAGACGCTCGAGCTGGCGAAGTCCTACGGCGCACCGGTGATCGTGCACACGATCACCGAGAAGGGTCGGGGCTACCAGCCCGCACGAGACGACGAGGCGGATCAGTTCCATGCCGTCGGCCGCATCGATCCGGTGACCGGCGAGACGCTCTCGTCGGGCGGCACGGGGTGGACCGAGGTCTTCTCGGACGCGTTGGTGTCGGTGGGCGAGCGCCGTGACGATGTCATCGCCATGACCGCCGCGATGCTGCGACCGACCGGACTCGCCCCGTTCGCCGAGCGCTTCCCCGACCGCGTCTACGACGTGGGCATCGCCGAGCAGCACGCGGTCGCCTCGGCGGCAGGGCTCGCCTTCGGCGGCCTGCATCCGGTCGTCGCGCTGTACGCGACCTTCATGGGTCGCGCGTTCGACCAGGTGCTGATGGACGTCGCGCTGCACCGGGCGGGCGTCACCTTCGTGCTCGACCGCGCCGGTGTGACCGGTCCTGACGGCCCCAGCCATCACGGCATGTGGGATCTGGCGATGCTGCAGATCGTGCCGCACATCCGCATCGCGGCTCCCCGCGACGGGGAGCGTCTGAGGGAGGCACTCGATGAGGCCGTCCTGGTGGACGACGCTCCGACGGTCATCCGCTTCCCCAAGGGCGATGTCTCGCCGGAGCTCCCTGCCGTCGAGCGGCTGCATGACGGCGTCGACGTGCTCTCCAGAGGCGAATCCGAAGACGTGCTGCTCGTGGCGATCGGCCCGTTCGCGGCTCTCGCGATGGACGTCGCCGAGCGGCTGCGCGCTCAGGGCATCGGGGCGACCGTGATCGATCCGCGCTGGGCGATCCCGGTGCAGCCGTCGATCGTGAGCATGGCGGCGCGACACCGTCTCGTCATCACGATCGAAGACGGGATCCGAGTCGGAGGAATCGGCACGCGCGTGCGCCAGGTGCTCCGTGAAGCCGGCATCGATACGGCGGTCGACGAGCTAGGCCTCCCGGACGAGTTCATCGACCATGCCTCGCGGGACCAGATCCTCGCAGACGCGGGCCTCACTGCGGCGAAGATCGCCCAGGATGTGGTCTCCCAGGTGTTGGGAACCCGGATCCCCGTCGCGCGTCAGACCGGCGAGACGGGCACGATCGACCTGCCTCTCCGCGAACGCCGCTGATCGCTCGCCGTGGCGGGCATCGATCGCAGGGTCCGCGTGGGGTGGAGACCGCCGCACGGGATGAAGCGATGAGCGGTCACGTCGCCGTCCTGTCGAATCCGGCGGCCGGAAAAGGCCGCGCGGTCAGGATCGCGGCCGACGCTGTCGATCGTCTGCGCGCCGGCGGCGCGGAGGTGCGCGCCTACACCGGAGCGTCGGCGGCCGAGTCGCGCGAACTCGCCGTGCGGGCGCTGGCGGCGGGGCCCACGGTGTTCGTCGTCGTCGGCGGTGACGGCACCCTGTCCGGCCTCCTCGACCTGCTCTGCGGTCAGAGCGTGCCCGTGGCCTTCGTCCCCGCCGGGACCGGCAACGATCTCGCTCGCGCACTCGGGCTGCCCCTGCGCTCCGCCGCCGGCGCCGCGCTGGTCGCGATGAGCGGCCGCCGCCGCGTGATCGATGTCGGAGAGGTGCGCTCCGGCGAGAGCACCCGGTTGTTCCTCACCGTCGCCGCCCTGGGATTCGACGCCAAGGTCACCGAGCGCACCGATCGTCTGCGCTGGCCGTCGGGCCCGCTGCGCTACTATCTGGCGCTCCTCATCGAGCTCGTCCGTCTTCGCCCGGTTCCCTTCCGGCTGTCTCTCGACGGCGAGCCTGCACGCGATGCGGCGGGGACGCTCATCGCCGTGGGCAACACCGAGAGCTACGGGGGCGGGATGCCGATCTGCGTGGGCGCGACGCCGGATGACGGGCTGCTCGACGTCGTGCACGTCCGGGCACTCGGTCGCCTGCGCCTGGTGGCGCTCTTCCCCCGACTCCTGCGGGGCCGCCATCTGAGCGCCGCGGAGGTGTCGCATCGCCGGGTGCGTTCGGTCGCGATCTCCGCTCCCGGCCTGGCGGTGTACGCCGACGGCGAGCGGGTGGCGACGGGGGAGTGCACGATCGGCGTCCGCGCCGCAGCTCTCACGATGATGGTGCCGGCATCGGGCGACCACGCCTGACGAACCCGACTCCTCGCTTCGGAGTAGACGCGCAGAGAGACCGCAGCGCCGTGCTCGCCGCACGGCACTGCGGTCTTCGGATCGTTGTCAGCGGTTCTCGATGCCGCGGATCTGCGGGGTGTGGAACTCTCCGCCGAAGGCGCGTTCCGAGGCGCCCTCCCTGTCGAGGTACGGCGACGCGCCGCCGTCGATGAACGGCCAGCCGGCGCCCAGGATCAGGCACAGATCGATGTCCTCGACCTCGGGCACGACGCCGTCATCGAGCATCAGCTTGATCTCACTCGCGAGGCCGTCCTGCACCCGCCCCAGAATGGTCTCGGCCGAGGCCGGCGTCGTGCCGACGGCGGGCTTGATCAGCTTCTCCGCCTGCTTCGTCCAGCCGGTCACGCGACCGCCCTTGTCCTTCTCGATGACCGCGTCGAGCTCGGCGAGAGCATGGAAGTTCTCGTTCGCGTAGAAGCGCTCGGGGAACGCGTGCGCCATCGTGTCCTGCACGTGCGCGGCAACCTTCCATCCGACCAGGTCGATCAGCTGGAACGGCCCCATCGGCAGACCGAGAGGGGCGAAGGCCTTCTCGACGTCGGTGATCGGGGTGCCCTCGTAGACGGCCCGCGCCGCTTCGCCCATGACCTTGGCGAGCAGTCGGTTCACCACGAAACCGGGAGCATCCGCGGTGAGCACCGCGTTCTTCCCGAGACTCTTGGCCACCACGAACGCGGTCGAGAGAGCCGCCTCCGAGGTCGTCGGCGTCTTCACGATCTCGATCAGGGGCATCACCGCGACCGGGTTGAAGAAGTGGAAGCCGACGAGGCGCTCGGGATGCTCGAGCTTCGCGCCGATCTCCTCGACCGAGAGCGACGAGGTGTTGGTCGCCAGGATCGCGTCCTCGGCGATGATCTTCTCGATCTCACCGAACACCTGCTGCTTGACACCGACCTCTTCGAACACGGCTTCGATGACGAAGTCGCAGTCGGCATACAGGCTCTTGTCGGTCGTGCCGGTGACGAGCGCGCGCAGCTTGTTCGCGGAGTCCGCGTCCAGGCGGCCCTTGCCCTCGAGCGTGCCGATCTCCTCGTGGATGTAGGCGACGCCCTTGTCGACGCGCGCCTGGTCGAGGTCGGTGATCAGCACCGGCACCTGCAGCTTGCGGACGAAGAGCAGCGCGAACTGGCTCGCCATCAGTCCCGCACCGATGATGCCGACCTTCGTGACCTTCTTGGCGAGGGCCTTGTCGGGAGCGCCGACCGGACGCTTCGCACGCTTCTGCACGAGGTCGAACGCGTACATGGATGCCGCGAACTGGTCGCCCGTGACGAGATCTGCGAGAGCTTCGTCCTCCCGGGCGAAGCCTTCCGCCTTCGTACCGCTCCTGGCCTTGTCGAGCAGCTCCAGCGCGGCGTAGGGAGACTTCGGCACGGTGCCGATCTTCGACTCGAGCATGTTCCGCGCCATCTTGATGGCGATCGGCCACTTGGTGAGGCGTTCGATCTTGCCGGGCTCGTTCTTGCGCTCCACCTTCTTGCCGCCGAGGACGGCGTCCGCCCAGGCGAGCGAGTTCTCGAGGTAGTTCGCCGCCGGGAAGATCGCGTCCACGATGCCGAGGTCGAAGGCCTGCTGCGGCTTCAGCATCCGGTTCTGCTTGAGCGGGTTCGAGATGACGACCTCGAGGGCGTTCTCGATGCCGATCAGGTTGGGCAGCAGGTAGGCCCCGCCCCAGCCGGGGATGATGCCGAGGAAGACCTCGGGGAGCGCGATCGCCGCGGCGGACGCGTCGACGGTGCGGTAGCTCGAGTTGAGCGCGATCTCGAGACCGCCGCCCAGCGCCAGCCCGTTCACGAACGCGAACGACGGGACGCCGAGCTCGCCGAACTTGCCGAGCACCTTGTGGCCGAGCTGCGCGATCAGGCGCGCGTTGTCCCGCGAGCCGACCTTGCTGATGTCCGAGAGGTCGGCCCCGGCGGCCAGGATGTACTGCTTGCCGGTGATGCCGACGGCCTGGATCTCGCCGGCAGCGGCGCGAGCGGCGAGACCGTCGAGCGTCTCGCCGAGAGCGGTGAGCGTGGCGGGGCCCAGCGTGTTCGGACGCGTGTGATCGCGTCCGTTGTCGAGGGTGATCAGAGCCAGCACCTTGCCGGACGCGAGGCGGATGTCGCGCACGGGGGAGTGCGTGATCACCTCGCCGTCGGTGAGGGCCTGGATGGGGGAGAAGTCGACGTTCGCGTACTGTGCGGAGATCGAGTGTGCCATCGGCGCTTACTTCCTCTTCTTGCCGTCGTAGTGCGGGTTCTCCCAGATGACGGAGCCGCCCTGTCCGAGACCGACGCACATGGCCGTCAGGCCGTAGCGCACGTCGGGACGCTCAGCGAACTGCGCCGCGAGCTGGATCATCAGACGTACGCCGGACGCCGCGAGCGGGTGCCCGAGTGCGATGGCGCCGCCCCACTGGTTGACCCGGGGGTCGTCGTCGGCGATGCCGAAGTGGTCGAGCAGCGAGATGACCTGGATCGCGAAGGCCTCGTTGAGCTCGAACAGCCCGATGTCGGCGATCGTCAGCCCGGCCTTCTTCAGAGCCTTCTCGGTCGAGGGGATCGGACCGATGCCCATGATCTCGGGCTGCACCCCCGCGAACGCGAACGACACCATGCGCATCTTCGGCGCGAGTCCGAACTCCTTCACCGCCCCGCCACCGGCGAGCAGCGACATGGTCGCCCCGTCGGTCAGCGGCGACGACGTGCCCGCGGTCACGCGGCCATGCGGGCGGAAGGGCGTCTTGAGTGCGGCGAGATCCGCCATGGTCGTCTGCGGGCGTCGGCCCTCGTCCTCCGTGGCGAGACCCCAGGCGCCGTCGGCGGTCTTGGTCGCGACCGGGACGAGGTCGGGCTGGATCTTGCCGGCCTCGTAGGCCGCCTGCACCTTGTGCTGGCTGAGCATGCCGAACCGGTCGGAGCGCTCCTTGGTCAGATGCGGGAAGCGATCGAAGATGCGCTCCGCGGTCACCCCCATGTTCAGGGCCCCGGGGTCGACCATCTTCTCCGCGACGAAGCGCGGGTTCGGGTCGGCGTTGGCGCCGATCGGGTGGTGCCCCATGTGCTCGACTCCGCCGGCGAGGGCGAAGTCGTACATGCCGACGCCGATCGAGGCGCCCATGGTGGTGACACTCGTCATCGCGCCGGCGCACATGCGCTCGACGGCGAGGCCGGGCACGGTCTGCGGAAGACCGGCCAGGATCGCGACGGAACGGCCGAGCGTGAGGCCCTGGTCACCCGTCTGGCTGGTCGCGGCGATGGCGACATCGTCGATGCGGTCCGTGGGAACCGCGGCGTTCCGCTCCATCAGGCCGATGGTCGCCTTCACGGCGAGGTCGTCTGCGCGGGTGTTCCAGTACATGCCTTTTTCGCCGGCGCGCCCGAAGGGGGTGCGCACTCCATCGACGAAGAAGACGTCCGAGATCTCGGCCACTCTGCCTCCAAGTTTGTGCGGTGGCCTCAGTCTATGGAGGGCCGGAAACCGGGAGGAATCGGTTGGATCGAACCTACGAAGCGTCTGCGGGCGTCTCGTCCGGGGTTTGCGCCGCCTCTACAAAGGCGTCGGCGATCTTCTGTGCGGTCTGTGCAATCTGCCAGGGGCGGGCGCCGAGCGCTTCGAGCGCTGCTCCGATGTCCTCGGCGGTCGGGCCCGGCACATCCCAGGCGACGCGACGCAGGTAGTCGGGGGTCAGCAGGTTCTCGGTGGGCATGCCCATCTCCTCGGCCGTCGCCTCCACCACGGGGCGTGCCGCCTTCAGACGAGCATCGGCCTCGGGATTGCGGTCCGCCCATGCGCGGGGAGGAGGAAGCGTGTCGCTCGGCACGCGTTCGCGCGGAAGATCCTCGGTCGAGCGGCCGTCCACCATGGCCTGCCACCACCGATCGATCTGAGAGCGACTCGCTCGGCCCTGGAACTCCTTGGTGCCGGCGAGGGCCTGCTTGCTCTGGGGGTTGGCGAGCACGGCGGCGACCAGCGACCGGTCCGGAACGAGTCGCCCGGGGGAGACGTCCTGGTCCTGGGCGAACGACTCGCGAGCCTGCCAGAGGGAGCGTGCGACGGCCAGGTTGCGAGCCCCGCGCACCTGGTGCAGTCCGCTGAGCCGTCGCCACGGGTCCTCGCGGGGCGGCTTCGGCAGGCGGGTGAGCGTCGCAGCGAACTCTTCGGCGGCGAACTCGGTCTTCCCCTGATCCTCGAGCTCTGCCTGCAGGATCTCGTACACGTCGATCAGGTGAAGCACGTCCAGTGCCGCGTACTCCAGCCACGCGGCGGGCAGGGGGCGGGTCGACCAGTCCGCCGCGGAGTGCTCCTTCTTGAGCGTGATGCCGAGGGCGTTCTCGACCACGGCGGCGAGACCGACGCGCTCATGACCGAGCAGTCGCGAGGCGAGTTCGGTGTCGAAGATGGAGTGCGGCACGAGGTCGAGCTCCCGCAGCGAGGGCAGGTCCTGGCTGGCCGCGTGGAAGACCCACAGCACGTCTCCGATGGCTTCCTGCAGCGGCGAGAAGTCGCCGATCGCCGGCGGATCGAACAGGAAGACGCCGGCGTCGCGGCGGTACACCTGCACCAGGTACGCACGCTGGGAGTAGCGGAATCCGGATGCCCGCTCCACATCGACGGCGACCGGGCCCGAGCCTGCGGCCAGGGCGGCGCAGGCCGCACGGAACTCCGACACGTCGGAGATCACGGAGTATTCAGTCACGTGCTGCCTTTCGAGCGCCGATCACGGCGATGCCCTCGGAACCGGGCGGAAGACCCGCCAGCATCCCGACCAGCTCGACCCAGGCTTCGACATGGGGGGCGAAGGGGCCATCGGGTGTCCAGGACGCCCTCAATTCTATCTGAGCGCCGTCTCCCTCGAGAGAGAGGGTCCCGAAGCCCTTCGACAGCGTCTTGGTCGACGTGCCGGATGCCGAGTGGTAGACCGCTCCACGGGAGTCCAGGGCGTCGACGAGCCAGGACCAGGTGACATCGGCGAGGAGCGGGTCGGTGCCGATCTCGGTCTCCAGCGGGGCCTGGGCGAAGATGACGATGCGCCATGCGCCGTCCCAGGCGCTGGGGGTGTCGGGATCGTGCAGGAGCACGAAACGGCCGGTGCCGTATGCGGACTCGCCGTCGTCTTCCGGGCGGACGTCAGCGGCGAGCGCCAGCGCATGCGGGGCGAGGCCTTGCGGCGTGGGGATCTCTCGGATCGTGATGTCCGCGCGGAACGCGATATCACGCAATTCGGCCACGGCGTCGTCGAAGATCGTCCCGGCATCGGGGTGTGCGGTCACGGCAACAGGCTAGAGTCAGGAAGCGATGAAGAGTCTCAGGCACGCCGTTGCGCTCCTTGTCCCTGTGCTGCTCGCTCTCGGGGCCGCGATGACCCTGCTCGTGCTGCGCATCGCACGGCGGGTGGTGATTCCGGCGAAACGTCCGGCGGATGCGCGGATCCTCGCTGTCGACACCGGTGCACAGACCATCGAGCTGTCCCGTACGCGCGACACCGAGCTGCCGGGGCGCTACGGCCTGTTCACCTCGGGCACCTATGGCTACGTCAAGCTCGGAGCGGTGCTCAGCGTCGACGCGACCAGTGTGCGACGCAAGCTGCTGACCGAGATCGAGACCGGCGCTCAGGTCGACCGGGATGCGGCGTTCAGCGGCTGGTACTACGCGACGCCGAGCGAGCTGCACCTGCGATGGGAGAACGTGCTGATCGGGTCGCCCGCCGGCCCCTGCCCCGCGTGGTTCTTCCCCGCGGAGTCCTCGACCTGGGTCATCCAGGTGCACGGACGCGGAGTGACGCGTGCCGAGTGCCTGCGGGCGGTGCCGGTGCTCCATGCGGCGGGATTCCCGAATCTGGTGGTCTCGTACCGCAACGACGGCGAGGCGCCGCGCAGCCGTGCGGGGGCCTACGCCCTCGGGGCAGCAGAATGGCGCGACGTCGATGCGGCGGTGGCCTACGCGCTGCGGCACGGAGCCGAGCGGGTGATCCTGATGGGGTGGTCGATGGGCGGTGCGGTGTCACTGCAGACCGCCGTCAACTCGGGCCATCGCCACCGCATCGCCGGGCTCATCCTCGAATCCCCGGTGATCGACTGGCGGACCGTGCTCCGGTATCAGGCCAGGGAGGCGGGGATGCGGGCGCCCCTTCCGGACCTCGCCATGAGCGCACTCTCGGTGCCGTTGACCGCGCGACTCAGCGGGGCGGAGGACGCCATCCCCTTCGACCGTCTCGACATGGTCGCGAGGGCCGACGAACTGGCGGTGCCGATCCTGATCCTGCACAGCGACGACGACGGTTTCGTGCCGGCAGATGCCTCGCACGCGCTGCAGCACGCCCGGCCGGATCTCGTGACGATGCCGAGCTTCTCGGTCGCTCGGCACACGAAGCTGTGGAACTACGACCAGAACGGCTGGAACGCCGCGATCACCGGATGGCTGACCGCGCAGGGTTTCAGCGCTTCTGACTGACCTGCTTCTTGGCGCGCATCAGCATTCCGGTCATGCCACCGATCCGCAGCGGCGAGACGGCCTTGGTGAGGCCGATCGACTGCGGGTAGTCGTCGGGGATCGCCAGCACCTCGTCGGCGGTGAGGCCGGAGATCCCCTGCACCAGGATGCTCGCGAACCCGCGCGTCGTCGGAGCCTCCGGCGGAGCGGTGGCGTGCATCGTGACGATGCCCTCGTCGACCTCGACGTAGATGTAGACGGGCGACTGGCATTCGGCCACGCGCTCGCACATCTCGGGATGATTCGCGACGTCCTCGGAGACCTCTGGCAGCTCGTCGGAATACTCCAGCAGGAGCAGTAGACGATCGGCCTCGGGGGTCTCCAGGAATCCGTCGCGGATCTCGGCGAGGGTGTCAGGAACTCGGCTGGTGCTCATCCCCGTCATTCTCCCACGGTCAGAGAGAACCGGGCTCCGAGCCTGTCACGATCGGCACCCGCACCGCGCTGCCCCACTCGGTCCAGGAACCGTCGTAGTTGCGCACGTTCTCGAACCCCAGCAGGTGCGTGAGCACGAACCAGGTGTGGCTGGATCGCTCACCGATCCGGCAGTAGGCGACGACCTCGTCGCCGTCCGCGAGTCCGGCGCCGTCCCGGTAGATGGCATCGAGCTCGGCGCGCGAGCGGAATCCGCCGTCCTCCGCCACGGCCTTGGCCCACGGCACGCTCTGGGCGGTGGGGATGTGGCCGGCCCGCAGCGTGCCCTCTTCGGGGTAGGCGGGGGCGGTGGTGCGCTCACCGTTGTACTCCTCGGGAGAGCGCACGTCGATCAGCGGGCTGCCGATGTGGGCGAGTACATCGTCCTTGTACGCGCGGATGACGGAGTCGTCGCGCTCGACGATCGGGTACTCGGTCGGCGTGGGCGTCGGTGCGTCGCGCGTGATCTCGCGTCCTTCGGAGATCCAGCGGTCACGGCCGCCGTCGAGCAGACGCACATCCTCATGGCCGAACAGCGAGAAGACCCAGAGCGCGTAGGCGGCCCACCAGTTGTTCTTGTCGCCGTAGATCACGACGGTGTCGTCGCGGGAGATCCCCTTGCGGCTGAGCAGCGTCGCGAAGCCCTCGCCGTCGACGTAGTCACGCACCACGGGGTCGTTGAGCTCGGTGTGCCAGTCGACCTTCACCGCACCGGGAATGTGCCCCGTCTCGTAGAGCAGGACGTCCTCGTCGGATTCCACCACGACCAGCCCCGGTGTTCCCAGGCGCTCGGCGAGCCACTCCGTGCTCACGAGCCGCCCCGGCTCGGAGTACTCGGCGAACTTGGGCGAGGTGGTGTCGAACTCGATGGCCACAGGGATCTCCTCAGACGGTGAGCGGCGATGGTGCAGGGTGGTGACGGCGTAATGTGGAGCCGATACTTCGACGATAGATCCACGCCGTGCGCCCTGCACCCGATTCGTAAGACTTCGACACAGGTGCGCCCCCCCGATACAGGACTCTGATGACCGACACGCCCAGCCGCACGGGCATCGTGCACCTGACCGACCGCCAGCCGACCGTCTCCGGTCCGGAGATGCTGGCGAGCCTCGTCCCGCCGCCGCAGTTCGACGGCGCCACCTTCGAGAGCTATCGGGCGGATGCCGCCTATCCCTCGCAGGAAGAGGCCAAGGAGACGCTGATCCGCTTCGCGGCCCCCGGCGCCCCGATCAAGCGCGGCGGTTTCTTTAGCAGGGCGAAGAAGGAACCCGAGGCCAAACCCGGGGTCTACCTCGACGGCGGTTTCGGCGTCGGCAAGACCCACCTGCTCGCGGCGATCTATCACGCGATGCCGGCTCGTCGGAAGTACTTCGGATCCTTCATCGAGTACACCGCTCTCGTGGGTGCACTCGGATACAAGAACACGGTCGACCTCCTCAAGGGCGCGGATCTGCTCTGCATCGATGAGTTCGAGCTCGATGATCCGGGCGACACGATGGTGATGACCCGTCTCATCGGCGAGCTGGTGCCCACGGGCACGAAGCTCGCGGCGACCTCGAACACTCCGCCGAACGCACTCGGCGAGGGACGATTCGCGGCGCAGGACTTCCTGCGCGAGATCCACGCCATGGCGGACAGCTTCCAGACCATCCGCATCGACGGCGTCGACTTCCGTCAGCGCGCCCTCGACGGTCATGCGGTCGTGAGCGACGACGCCGAGTACGGGAAGGCCATCGAGACGGGGGCCGCGAGCGGCACCGCGTCCGACGACACCTTCGGCGATGTCATCCGCCACCTCGCTCGAGTGCACCCCTCGAGGTACCTCCGTGTCATCTCCGGTCTCGACCTCGTGGGTCTGCGAGACGTGCAGGTGCTGACGGATCAGTCCGAGGCGCTGCGATTCGTCGCGTTCGTCGACCGGGTGTACGACGCGCAGATCCCGATCGTCGCCACCGGCGTGAGCCTCGACCAGGTGTTCGCCGAGGAGATGCTGGGCGGGGGATACCGCAAGAAGTATCTGCGCGCCATCTCCAGACTCAATGCACTTACACACGCGGATCGCAGTGTCGCGTAACGCGATGTTCACACCCGGGGCGCTCCTGTAACGTCGCCGCAACAAACCTCACGCATTCCGGAAATCGGGCCTCGTCACACTGAAGCTCTCAGTTCCCGAATGTGAGGTTTGACTATGGATGCTCCAGGCAACATCTCCTGGGCGATCACCGCGACCGCCCTCGTACTGCTCATGACGCCCGGCGTCGCCTTCTTCTACGGCGGCCTCGTGAAGGCCAAGAGCGTCGTCAGCATGATGATGATGAGCTTCGGCTCGATCGGCCTCGTCGCAGTGCTCTGGATCCTCTTCGGATTCTCGATGAGCGCTGTCGACAGCCCCACCGCCTTCGCAGGCAACCCCTTCGCCGACATCGGCCTCTCCAGCCTCGCGGCCGGTGAAGGCTCGAACGTCGCTCTGCTCGGCGTCGCCTACGGTGCGACGTTCGCGATCATCACGGTGGCCCTGATCTCGGGTGCCATCGCCGACCGCGCGAAGTTCGGCAGCTGGCTGATCTTCGCCGGCGTCTTCGCCACCGTCGGATACTTCCCCGTCGCCGCCTGGGTCTGGGGTGGCGGATGGATCATGAACCTCGGCACCACGCTCTTCGGTGAGGACAGCGGGATCGGCGTGATCGACTACGCCGGTGGTACCGCGGTGCACATCAACGCGGGAGCCGCGGCCCTCGCCCTCGCGCTCGTCCTCGGCAAGCGCATCGGCTTCCAGAAGGGCATCCTGAAGCCGCACAACGTGCCTCTGACGCTGCTCGGCGCCGCCCTGCTGTGGTTCGGCTGGTTCGGCTTCAATGCCGGTGCGGAGTGGCTGTCTGAGGACATGGGCGGTGTCGGACTCATCGGCATCAACACGCTCGGCGCCACCGCTGCAGCCATCCTCGGCTGGATCCTCATCGAGAAGATCAAGGACGGCAAGCCCACCTCCGTCGGCGCGGCATCGGGTGCGGTCGCCGGACTCGTCGCGATCACCCCGGCGTGCGCGAACCTGACGCCGGGCTGGGCGCTGCTGCTGGGTCTGCTGGCCGGTGTGGTCTGCGCACTGGCGATCGAGCTGAAGTTCCGCCTCGGCTTCGACGACTCGCTCGACGTCGTCGGCATCCACCTCGTCGGTGGGCTCATCGGAACCCTGTACCTCGGCTTCTTCGCCACCGGCACCGGACTGTTCGTCGGCGGCGACGCCCGCCAGCTCGCCGTCCAGGTGATCGCCGCGCTCGGCGTCCTGATCTACTCCTTCGTCGTCGCCTTCATCATCGGCTTCGCGATCGAGAAGACGATCGGCTTCCGCGTCACGAACGAGGACGAGATCGCCGGTGTCGACCAGGTCGTGCACGGCGAGGAGGGCTACGCGCTCGCTGACGCCTGACCTGCCGTTAGGGTGACCGTGTGAGCAATCGCAACGGCATCCTGGCACGACTCGCGGAGATCCTCTTCACAGCACTGGGATCTGACCGGGCGTCTCGGACGAACCAAACGACGACAAACACCAGA
>NZ_JBEOUR010000035.1:0-35998 GCF_040302605.1 Microbacterium sp. NPDC097977 | reverse complement strand
CCGCGGCCACGCGCACGACGCCAGACTCGCGCGGGCGAGCCTGTGAGTAGTGCGGGGGGTGGCGCGCGCGCTCCCCGCCCCACCCGCCACTCTCTCACGAAAGGACATCGGGTCATGACGACACCGGTTCTGCAGATGCGGGAGATCGAGAAGAGCTTCCCGGGTGTGAAGGCCCTCCAGGGCGTCAGCCTCGACGTGAACCGCGGCGAGATCCTCGCGATCTGCGGCGAGAACGGCGCAGGCAAGTCCACCCTGATGAAAGTGCTCTCGGGCGTCTATCCGCACGGCACATACGACGGCGAGATCATCTACGAGGGCGAGGTGGCCGCCTTCGGCGCGATCACCGACTCCGAGCAGAAGGGGATCGTGATCATCCATCAGGAGCTCGCGCTGATCCCCTATCTGAGCGTCGCCGAGAACATCTTCCTCGGCAACGAGCGACGCGCGAAGAACGGCCTCATCGACTGGGACAGGGCGAACGCCGAGGCATCGGCGCTCCTCGCCCAGGTGGGGCTCGACGAGAACCCGGCCACGCCCGTCGCGCAGCTCGGGGTGGGAAAGCAGCAGCTCGTCGAGATCGCCAAGGCGCTGTCGAAGAACGTGCGCCTGCTGATCCTCGACGAGCCGACCGCCGCGCTCAACGACACCGACTCCGCGCACCTGCTCGATCTGCTGCGCCGGCTGCGCGACGAGGGCATGACGTCGATCATCATCTCGCACAAGCTCAACGAGATCGCCGAGATCGCCGACCGCACCACGATCATCCGCGACGGCAAGACGATCGAGACCCTCGACATGAAGGACCCTGCCTCGACTCAGGAGCGGATCATCCGGGGAATGGTCGGCCGCGATCTGGCCCACCGCTACCCCGAGCGCGTCTCGGACCCGGGCGAGGAGGTGCTGCGCATCGAGAACTGGTCGGTGAGCCACCCCACCCAACCGGGGCGCGTCATGGTCGACGACGCCTCTCTGTCCGTCCGCGCCGGAGAGGTCGTCGGCATCGCCGGTCTCATGGGTGCCGGACGCACGGAACTCGCGATGAGCGTGTTCGGGCGCACCTACGGACGCCACGCACGCGGCAAGGTCTTCGTCCGCGGCAAAGAGGTGAACACCTCGACGACGAGCGCCGCCATCCGTGCGGGCATCGCCTACGCCACCGAGGACCGCAAGCGATTCGGGCTCAACCTCATCGACGACATCCGGCACAACATCACCATGGCGTCGCTGCGCCTGATCAGCCCGGGCGGATGGATCAACGCGAACCGCGAACTGCAGGTGGCGGAGCAGTACCGGGCCGAGCTGAACATCAAGACCCCCAGCGTGCTCCAGCTCGTCGGCAACCTCTCCGGAGGCAACCAGCAGAAGGTCGTGCTGAGCAAGTGGATCCAGACCGCACCCGATGTCCTGATCCTCGACGAGCCGACCCGCGGGATCGACGTCGGCGCGAAGTACGAGATCTACACGATCATCAATCGCCTGGTCGCGGCTGGCAAGGGAGTGCTGGTGATCTCCTCGGAGCTCCCTGAGCTCCTCGGCATCTGCGACCGCATCTACACCCTGGCCTTCGGCAGGATCACCGGTGAACTCCCCGCCGCAGAAGCCACACAGGAGAACCTCATGCAGCTCATGACCCTCGAAAGGACGGCCGCGCGATGACCGGCGTCAGCAACCTCTTCAGCCTCGCCACGCGGAACCTCCGCCAGAGCGGCATCCTCGTCGCCTTCATCGCGATCGTCGCGTTCTTCGCGATCCTGAACCCGACGTTCCTCTCGCCGGGCAACCTCACGAACATCGTCCTCCAGTACTCCTACATCCTGATCCTCGCGATCGGCATGGTGATCGTCATCATCGCGGGTCACATCGATCTCTCCGTCGGCTCGGTGGTCGCACTCACCGGTGCGACGGCCGCGGTCATCGTGATCCGCGGGCAGCAGCCGTGGTGGGTCGGCGTTCTCGCGGCGATCGCCGTCGGGCTGCTCGTCGGGGCATGGCAGGGCTTCTGGGTGGCGTACGTCGGCATTCCCGCCTTCATCGTGACGCTGGCCGGCATGCTCCTGTTCCGCGGACTCACCTTCATCGTGCTGAGCAACGTCTCGCTGTCGCCGTTCGGCGGCACCTACTACTCGATCGCCAACGGGTTCATAAACGGGTTGTTCGGCGGCTACGGGGTCGACGTCTTCACACTCGTGATCTTCGCGATCGGCGTCGTCGGCTACGCCGTCTGGCAGGTTCGCAGCCGCCGGTCGAAGCTCGCACACCAGCAGTCGGTCGAGGCGCTGGGCTGGTTCGTCGCCAAGATCGCGATCGTCGCGGCCGTCGTGATGTGGTTCGGCTACCAGCTGTCCACGAGCCGCGGCCTCCCGTTCGTCCTGATCATCCTCGCGGTGCTGATCATCGCGTACTCCGTGATCACGCAGAAGAGCGTCTTCGGCCGCCACGTCTATGCGATCGGCGGCAACCTGCACGCGGCCCTGCTCAGCGGCGTGAACGTGCAGAGGGTCAACTTCTGGATCTTCGTGAACATGGGCATGCTCGCCGGCATCGCCGGGGTCGTGTTCTCCTCGCGCACGAACGGGGCTCAGCCCGGAGCGGGCAACATGTTCGAGCTCGACGCCATCGCCGCCTGCTTCATCGGCGGTGCGGCCGTCACCGGCGGCGTCGGCCGAGTGGGCGGCGCGATCGTCGGCGGCCTGATCATGGCGGTGATGAGCAACGGCATGCAGCTCATGGGCCTCGACCAGGCGACCCAGCAGGTGGTCAAGGGTCTCGTGCTGCTGATCGCCGTCGCCTTCGACGTCTGGAACAAGCGTCGGGCCGGTGCCGCCCGCTGACCGCGGTGACGGCATCGACGCGCGATAAGCTCCCGCTATGAGCAGATGGCCCGCGGGATCCCAGTCGGGGTTGCGCGAGGCCAACACGGCGAAGATCGTCGACGCGGTCAAGCGCTTCGGCGGGCTCACCCAGGTCGAGCTCGCCGAAGCGACCAGCCTCTCGACGGCCACCGTCTCGGCCATCGTGAAGGAGCTCAGCCTCTCGGGTCTCATCGAGACGCACCCGACCTCGCGCAGCGGTCGGCGCGCGCAGCTCGTGACGATCGCGCGTCGAGCTGGCCTGGTCGCCGCCGTGCAGATCGGCAATCGCAGCATGCGCGTACGGCTCTCCGACGTCGGACAGGACGTCCTGGCCGATCGGTCGATGCCGCTGCCGACGGACCATGCCGAAGACACCGTGCTCGATCGCATCACGCTCCTCATCATCGACATGCTCGGCATGATCGCCGCGGATGCCGACGACCTGATCGGCGTCTGCATCGCCCTGCCGGCGCCGGTCGACCCGGAGACGGGGCTGATCGCCTACAGCGGGGTGATGCGCCGATGGGAGACCCGGCCGGTCGCCGAGGTCGTCGAACAGCGGATCGGCTGCCCGGTGCTCGTCGAGAAGGATGCGAATCTCGCCGCCCTCGCCGAGGCCACACTGGGCACGGCGCGAGATGTGAAGGACAGCTTGTTCGTGCATGCCTCGTACACGGCGAGCGCGGGTGTGGTCCTGAACTCGCAGATCTACCGCGGACGCTCCGGCACGGCGGGCGAGATCGGCCATGTGCAGGTCGACCCCGCAGGGTCGGTCTGCGCCTGCGGCCAGCGCGGCTGTCTCGAGACGGTGGCCGGCGCCGAGGCCGTCACCGCCCCCCTGCGCGCCACCTTCGGACAGGTGACCTTCAAGGATGTCATCGCCCGCGCGGCCGCGGGCGACCCCGGGTGTGCGCGGGTCGTCGCCGACGCCGCGACGGCACTCGGACGCGTCGTGGCGGCCGCCCACCAATCGCTCGCGCCCGAGGTGATCACGGTTGGCGGCGAGCTCGTCGACGCGGGGCCCATCTTCCTGCTGCCGTTCGCCGCCGCCGTCCGCGACAACGCGCCGCAGGGGCGGACTCCGCGGCGCGACCCGGTGCCCTCATCGTTCGGCAAGGATGCCGTGCTCATCGGCGCGATCATCCACATCCTGCAGTCGACGGATCCGTCGCAGCTGCTCGAGGACCGCGCGTGAACATCACCGCCGCGCAGGCAGAGCCCCTGCTCACCCTGCGCGGGATCTCGATGCGCTTCGGGGCCGTCGAAGCGCTCACCGACGTGGACTTCACCGTGCACGCTCGAGAGGTCGTCGGTCTCATCGGAGACAACGCCGCCGGCAAATCGACTCTGGCCAAGATCATCGCCGGAGCCTTGGCGCCGACCTCGGGCGAGATCCGCATCGACGGCGAGCGCGTCGAGATCTCGAGGCCGGCGGAAGCCCATCGTCTCGGGATCGCCACCGTCTTCCAGGATCTCGCGGTCTGCGAGAACCTCGACGTCACGGCGAACGTGTTCCTCGGCCGCGAGCTGCGCACCCCGAGCGGGATGCTGCGCGAGGGCGAGATGGAGCAGTCGACCAGACAGGCGCTCAGCGACCTCGCCGCGAACATCCCCTCGATCCGCTCCGCCTTGAACACCCTCTCGGGCGGGCAGCGACAGGCGGTCGCGATCGCCCGCACGCTCATCAGCCAGCCTCGCATCGTGATCCTCGACGAGCCGACGGCGTCGCTCAGCGTCGCGCAGACCGCCGACGTCCTCACGCACATCGAGCGGCTCCGCGAACTCGGTCTCGGCGTCGTCTTCATCAGCCACAACATCGCCGATGTGCAGGCCGTGTCGGATCGCGTCGAGGTGCTTCGTCACGGACGCAACAACGGCTCGTTCGCGAGCCAGGACGCCGCGTACTCCGACCTCATCGCGGCGATCATCGGCACCTACCGCGCCCCCTCCTCCGCGTCGTCGGGCTGAGCCGGGCACCCGCGCGACGACGCGGTGCGGCATGTCGACGCGATTCGCTCCGCCGACACCCCCGATCGCGAAGTACGGTCGGAAGGATGCCGCAGCGGGAGGCGGCACAGAACCACCGGAGGCTCGAACGATGACGACAGAGAACACAGGCGCGACCGTCGGCGTGGACGGAGCGAAGGGCGGTGCGACGGGCGGATCCACGGGCGGTGACGAGCAGCACCTGAAGCGGGCGCTGAGCAACCGCCACATCCAGCTGCTCGCGATCGGCGGTGCGATCGGCACGGGCCTGTTCATGGGCAGCGGCAAGACCATCTCGGTCGCCGGCCCCTCCGTGATCTTCGTCTACATGATCATCGGGTTCATGCTCTTCTTCGTCATGCGCGCGATGGGCGAGCTGCTGCTGTCGAACCTCAAGTACAAGTCGTTCAGCGACTTCGCCAGCGATCTGCTCGGCCCCTGGGCCGGGTTCTTCACCGGCTGGACGTACTGGTTCTGCTGGGTGGTGACGGGAGTCGCCGACGTGATCGCGATCGCCGGCTACTCCGACGCGCTGTTCCCCGGCATCCCGCTGTGGATCCCCGGCGTGCTCGTGGTCGTGATCCTGCTCGCGCTGAACCTGCCCACCGTCGCCGCGTTCGGCGAGATGGAGTTCTGGTTCGCACTCATCAAGATCATCGCGATCGTCGCCCTCATCATCACCGGTCTGGTGATGATCTTCACCGGCTTCCAGCACGACGCGGGAACCGCGAGCTTCGCCAATCTGTGGGAGCACGGCGGGATGTTCCCGCACGGCTTCCTCGGCTTCGTCGCCGGATTCCAGATCGCGGTCTTCGCGTTCGTCGGCGTCGAGCTCGTCGGCACGGCGGCAGCCGAGACCAAGGACCCCGAGCGCAATCTGCCCAAGGCGATCAACGCGATCCCGATCCGCATCCTGCTGTTCTACGTCGGCGCGCTCGTGATCCTGATGGCCGTCACCCCGTGGACGGAGTACGTCGCGAACGAGAGCCCGTTCATCGCGATGTTCGCCCTCGCGGGCCTCGGCATCGCCGCCACGGTCGTCAACCTCGTCGTGCTGACCTCGGCGATGTCCAGCGCGAACTCGGGCATCTACTCGACCTCGCGCATGGTGTTCGGCCTCGCACAGGACGGCGATGCGCCGCGACTCTTCGGACGCCTGTCGAAGCGGCGCGTGCCGCAGAACGCACTGTTCCTCTCGTGCATCCTGCTGCTCTCCGGCGTGGTGCTGCTGTACGCGGGCGAGGACATCGGCACCGCGTTCTCGATGGTGACCACCGTGTCGGCGGTGTGCTTCATGTTCGTGTGGACGATCTTCCTCTGCAGCTACCTGGCGTACCGGCGCCGGCGTCCCGAGAAGGTCGCGACATCGACGTTCCGGATGCCCGGCGGCATCTTCATGGTCTACGTCGTGCTGGCGTTCTTCGTGTTCATCCTGTGGGCGCTCACGACGCAGCCCGACACTCTGACCGCACTGCTCGTGACGCCGATCTGGTTCGTGCTGCTGCTCGTCGCCTGGTTGTTCGTGCGCAGATCGCAGAACCACCTGACGCGGCACGCGGCGCACATCGCGTACCTGCGCGACGACTCCGCGGAGTAGTCGCCCCCTCTCGCGTCCACGACTCAGCATCCCGGTGGGAGGTTCCGTCAGGGCCTCCCACCGCGTCGAGCGCGGGCGTAGCGTCGTCCTCGACGAAAGGACACGACATGCACACTCGCACACTCGGACAGGGACTCGAGGTCTCGGCCATCGGTCTCGGCTGCATGGGGATGTCGCAGAGCTACGGCCCCAACCCGGGCAGCCGCGACGAGATGATCGCCGTTCTCCGTTCCGCACTCGACCACGGAGTCACGTTCTTCGACACGGCGGAGGTCTACGGGCCGTACGTCAACGAAGAGCTCGTGGGCGAGGCGCTGCAGCCGATCCGCGACCGGGTCGTCATCGCGACGAAGTTCGGCTGGCGCATCGAAGACGGCACGAGCGTCGGACTCGACAGCCGGCCCGAGCAGATCCGCCGCGTCGCCGAGGAGTCGCTGCGACGGCTGCGCACGGACGTGCTCGACCTCTTCTACCAGCACCGCGTCGACCCCGACGTGCCGATCGAGGACGTCGCCGGCACGGTGGGCGAGCTGATCGCCGAGGGCAAGGTGCGCCACTTCGGCCTCTCCGAAGCATCCGCCTCGACGATCCGTCGCGCGCACGCCGTGCAGCCTGTCACCGCCCTGCAGAGCGAGTACTCGCTGTGGACCCGCGATCCCGAGGACGAGGTGCTGCCCACCCTCGCCGAGCTCGGCATCGGCTTCGTGCCCTTCAGCCCGCTGGGAAAGGGATTCCTCACCGGCACGGTCGATCAGAGCACCTCGTTCTCGGACGGCGACATCCGCGGCACGATCCCGCGCTTCAGCGAAGAGAACCGGGCCGCGAACCAGGCCCTCGTCAGTCACGTCACCGCCCTCGCGGAGGCGAAGGAGGCATCCTCCGGCCAGGTCGCGCTGGCCTGGCTGCTCGCCCGGCAACCGTTCATCGTCCCGATCCCCGGCACCAGACGCACCTCGCGCATCGCCGAGAACGCGGAGGCGACGACCGTCGCCCTCTCAGCCGATGAGATGGCCGATCTCGACCAGCTCGCGGCACGGGTGGGAGTGCAGGGCGACCGCTACAACCCGCAGCAGATGTCGTTCGTCGACCGTTGAGCAGGCGGCGCTGAGCAGGCACCGTTGAGCAGGCGGCGGGGCTGGGTAGTCTGAGGCGGATGACTCCGCCCCGCAGCCACCCGGCGACCATCGCCGCGCCTGTGGAGCACGAGCTGGTCATCAAGAAGTCCCGATTCATCGCGACCGTCACTCCGGTCGCCTCGGTCGAGGACGCGGATGCCGTGATCGCGCGCCTCCGCAGGCAGTGGTGGGATGCCCGGCACAACTGCACCGCGATGGTGACCGGTCTGCTCGGCGACCAGGCGCGGTCCTCCGACGACGGCGAGCCCTCGGGGACAGCCGGCGTGCCGATGCTCGAGGTGCTGCGCCGCCGCGAGCTGACGGACGTCGTCGCGGTGGTCACCCGCTACTTCGGCGGAGTGAAGCTCGGCGCCGGCGGGCTGGTGCGGGCCTACTCCTCGGCCGTCTCGGACGCCCTCGACCTCGCCGCGCTCGTGCGGCGGCAGTCTCTCACCCGGATCACGATGGAGGTGTCGCACGCGGATGCCGGACGCATCGACAACCTGCTGCGCGACTGGGTTCTGCATCACGGGGCGACGCTCGGCGAACCTCGCTACGGGGCACGGGCGACGCTGGAGGCCTGGGTTCCGGCGCCGGAGCTCGACCGACTCGCGGATGACATCGCGGCGGCCTCCTCCGGGGCCGTCGTGCCGGTGATCGGCGGCGAGCGCATCGTCGACGTGCCCGACTGACACCGACGGCCACGGCCGATCCACAACAGCAGCCGGATATTCTGGATGCCGCGATCTCGGAAGGAGAGCGATGTTCGACAGCCCGCTCTCGGCGTCCGCCTACGAGATCCTCGGTGTGGACCCGTCGGTCGACGACGTCGAGCTGCGGCGCGCCTACCGGCTGCGCCTGCGCGAGTCGCACCCGGACACCGGCGGCGACGCCGCCGTGTTCATCCAGGTGCAGCGCGCGTGGGAGCTCGTCGGCACCGCCGAGAGTCGCGCCGCCTACGACCGCCGCAGCGGCACGCACCCCGGCATCCCGTCGGAGCCGGAGTGGAGCGGATGGCGTCCGCAGACCGCGACGCGCACCGACACCCGCCCCAGGGCGCGCTCGTACGGCCACCCCGGCGGCTGGCGTCGCGAGCGCTATCTGTCGCTGATCCGCGAATGGGCGGGCCGCGGCGTCGAGGTGCCGGACCCCTACGACCCCGCGCTCGTGCGCTCGGCTCCGCGAGACCTGCGACGGCTGCTCGCCGATGCTCTGGCCGAGGAGGCGACCGCCCGCACGGTGAGCGCCCTCGGCATGGGCTTCACCGTCTGGCACGACGTCGCCTCGGGCGCGGATGCCGACGACAAACTCGACCACGTGGTGCTCAGCCCGTCGGGTCTGTACGGCGTGATGTCGGAGGACTTCGGCGGCGTCGTCGGCTTCCGGCGCGGAGAGATCACCGGGCCGAGCCTCGGCACCCGCGCGCCGGTGACCGCCGCCCTCGCCCGCATGCGCACGGTGGCCAAGGCCGCCAGGGTGAAGTTCGGCGGAGCGATCATGGTCCTCCCCGACGACGATCTGTCGCAGGCCGTCACACCGCTCGGCAGCAGCCGCGGCATGCCGGTCGTGGTCGTGCGGCGCAGCGCGCTGTCGATGGTGCTGCGCCAGGGTGTCCCGGGCGCCCGCGCGATCGGGGGCAACGAGCTGTTCGACGTGCGCACCCGTCTGCAGCAGACCATCACGTTCGTCTGATCCCGGGCGGGACCGGGATCAGAGGGGCCCTTGACCGCATCCGTCAAACCGGTTTACACTCGCTTCACCCGCGATCGTCAAACCGGTTGAACTGTGCCGAGTCCACCCCGACGATCTGCCCGATGATCCACGAGGAGGTGGCATGAGCCGCACGACGATCGCAGATGTCGCCCGCGAGGCCGGCGTCACCAAGGCCACCGTCTCGCACGCCCTGAGCGGCAAGCGCCCCATCTCCGACGACACGAGGGCCAAGGTCCTCGCCGCGGCCGAGAAGCTGGACTGGGTGCCGAGCCAGAGCGCCAGGGCCCTGGCCACACAGAAGGCCAACGCCGTCGCCGTCGTGCTGGCCCGCGACCCCGAGGTCATCGCGAACGACTCGTTCTTCCCGGCCTTCATCGCGGGCGTCGAATCGGTGCTCGCCGAGACCGAGACCGGACTGATCCTGCACGTCGTCCCCGACCGCGCCGCCGAGGAGCGCGCCTACCGCGCGCTCAGCCATGGCCGAGCCGACGGCGCCCTGCTGCTCGACCTGCGCACCGACGACTGGCGCGTGCCGCTGCTCGAAGAGCTCGATCTGCCCGCCGTGCTCGTGGGCGCCTATGAGCGGCCGACCCGGTTCTCCTGCGTCCGCACCGACGACGCGGAGCCGATCCGCGAGATCATCGCCCACCTGCGGGCCGACGGCCACGAGCGCATCGCGCATGTCGCGGGCCCCCTCGACTACGTGCACTCGCGGGTGCGCGCGGACGCCTACGTCGACGCCGTCGGAGGAGACGAGCTGCTGCGTGAGGGCGACTTCACCGCCGCCAGCGGCCGCGCCCGCACCGCCGAGCTGCTCGATCTGCCGGATCGCCCGACCGCCATCCTGTACTCGAACGACACCATGGCGATCGCCGGCCTGTCGTTCGCCCGCTCGAGCGGGCTCAGCATCCCCCGCGATCTCGCGATCGCCGGCTTCGACGATGACCACCTCTCCGCCCACCTCTCCCCCGCTCTCACGAGCGTCTCGTCCGGGCCCGCCGCGCGAGGACGCGCGGCCGCCCGCCTGCTGCTGGCCGACATCCTGGGCGCCGAACCGCGCACCGAGGTCGTCGACTGCAACGTCGTGCACTTCCGGGAGAGCACCACCCGCTAGACGATCACCCGAACCATCGCGTCAAGGAGGACACCATGAAGAAGAAGATCCGCGCCGCAGCGCTCCTGGGAGCGGCAGCGCTCGTCGTCACCGGATGCTCGGCGGGCGGCGGGGGCGGCGGAGAGGGCTCCGCCGATTCCACCGGCCCGATCGACATCTGGCTGTCGAACAACGAGCAGGAGGTCGCCTGGGGCACCGCCGTCGTCGACGCCTGGAACGCCGAGCATCCCGACGAGAAGGTCAATGCGCAGGAGATCCCCGCCGGCTCGTCGTCGGAAGAGGCCATCACCGCCGCGATCACGGCGGGCACCGCGCCCTGCCTCGTCTACAACGTCGCTCCGGCGGCCGTCTCGGGCTGGGTCAAGCAGGGCGGTCTCGTCGACCTCAGCACCATGGAGGGCGGCAGCGACTACATCACCGACCGAGGCGGCGACGTCGACTCCTACGCCACCGACGGCAGCTTCTACCAGCTGCCGTGGAAGTCGAATCCCGTGATGGTGATGTACAACAAGGCGCTGTTCCAGGCCGCGGGCATCGACCCCGAGGACCCGCAGATGAACACCTACGACGCGTTCCTCGACGGCTCGCGCAAGATCGTCGACTCGGGCGTGCAGAGCGCCATCTGGCCGGCGCCGACGAGCGAGTTCTACCAGCCCTGGTTCGACTTCTACCCGCTCTACCTGGCCGAGACCGACGGCACGATGCTCGTCGAAGACGGTACGTCGACATTCGACTCGGACGCCGGCAGCGAGGTCGCCGAGTTCTGGAAGACCTTCTACGACGAGAAGCTCGCGCCGAACGAGGCGTCGACCGACGATGCGATGTCCGCCGGCACGACCGCCATGCAACTCGCCGGCCCCTGGGCGATCCCGTCGTACGCCGACACCGTCGACGTCGGCTTCATGCCCGTGCCCACGAGCGACGGCCGCGAGAACCCGACGACCTTCGCCGACTCGAAGAGCGTCTCGATGTTCACCGCCTGCGAGAACCAGGGCACGGCGTGGGAGTTTCTGAAGTTCTCCACCAGCGTCGACAGCGACGGACAGCTGCTCGAGGCGACCGGTCAGATGCCGATGCGCACCGACCTCACCGGCACGTACGCCGACTACTTCGACGCGAACCCGAACTATGTGTCGTTCGCCGAGCAGGCCGAGGCGACGGCGGATGTGCCCAGCATCCCCAACTCCGTGGAGGCCTGGCAGGCGTTCCGTGACGAGTACTCCGCCTCCGTGATCTTCGGCAAGGAGTCGATCGACGACTTCCTGAAGACCGCGGCGACGAAGATCGACGACCTCGTCGCCGAGTGACGCGATGACCGACACCCGACGGCTGCGCACCCGATGGCTGGGTGCGCAGCCGATCGGCGGCCTCTTCGCGCTGCCGTACCTCGTCTTCGTGATCGCGATCTTCGCGTACCCCCTCGGGTTCGCGATCTACATCGCCTTCCACGACTACTTCTTCACCGCCCCCGGCGTGGAGGTGGAGCGTCCCTTCGTGGGTGTCGACAACTTCGTCACCGTGCTCACCGATCCGCGCGTGCTCGGTTCCTTCCGCAACACGCTGATCTTCCTCGTCATCAACGTGCCGCTCACCGCCGTGCTGTCCCTCGTGCTCGCCGCGGCGTTGAACACCGGCATCCGCTGGGTCGCCGCCTACCGGGTGGCGTTCTACGTTCCGTACCTGACGGCGAGCGTCTCGCTCGTCGGCGTCTGGATGCTGCTGTTCTCGGGCAACGGGCTGATCAACACCGTCCTCGGCCCGCTCGCGCCCGACCCGTCCTGGCTGGTGAACAGCGGACTCGCGATGCCGATGATCGCGCTCTACGTGACCTGGAAGCAGTTGGGGTTCTACATCCTGCTCTACCTCGCGGCCCTCCAGAACGTGCCCAAGGAGTTGTACGAATCGGCCGAGACAGACGGCGCCGGAGCATTCTCCCGTTTCTGGAACGTCACGATCCCCGGCGTGCGCAACGCCACGACGCTCGTACTGATCCTGTCGATCATCACCGGCGCCAACCTCTTCACCGAGCCGTACCTGCTCACGAACGGCGGCGGCCCGGACGGCGCCTCCTCGACACCCGTGCTGCTCATCTACCAGCTGGGCATCCAGCAGCAGAACCCCGACACCGCGGCGGCGATCGGCATGATCCTCGTGATCCTGGTCGGGATGCTGTCGCTCGCCGCCAACCGCGCGACCAGGGAGCGATGACCATGAGACGCACACGTTCACTTCCCCGCATCCTGAGCCTGATCCTGCTCACGGTCGCGGCCATCGGCTTCGCCTTCCCGTTCTACTTCATGCTGGTCGGCGCGTTCCAGGAGAACCCGACGAACTCGCCGAACGAGCTCTTCCCGACCTCGGGGTGGACCGTCGACAACTTCGTCGCGATCGACTCCCGCATCGATCTGGTGGGATCCCTGCTCAACTCGCTGATCTTCACCGCCGGCGTGCTGCTCGGCACCGTCGTGTTCGGTCTGCTCGCCGGTTATGCGATCGCCCGTCTCGACTTCCGCGGTCGCGGCGTGATCTGGGTGCTGATGCTGCTCGTGCAGATGGTGCCGTTCCAGCTGCTGATGATCCCGCTGTACGTGCAGATCACGCGCAGCTACGGACTCGGCGATTCGTACCTCGGCATGATCCTGCCGTTCCTCATCAACACCACCGCGGTGTTCATCTTCGTGCAGTTCTTCAAGGCGCTGCCCGTCGAGATCTTCGAGGCGGCGCGCATCGACGGCGCCGGGGAGATCAGACTGCTGACATCCGTCGCGATCCCGCTGATCAAGCCGGTGCTCGTGACCGTCGTGCTCGTCACCTTCATCGGTCCCTGGAACGAGTTCCTCTGGCCGTTCCTCATCACGAAGGATGCGTCGCTGCAGCCGCTCGCCGTGTCCCTCGCGAACTACATCTCCAATGTCGCGCAGTCCACCGCGAACCCCAACGGCGCGATCCTCGCCGGTGCGACGGCGTTGGCCTTCCCCGTCGTGATCCTGTTCGTCGTCTTCCAGCGGTTCTTCCGAGCCACCGACCTCGGCGCGGCCGTCAAAGGCTGATCGCTCGCCGTCTCACCAGAAAGGGCATCCATGTTCACCGGAGCCACCTTCCCCCTCGGACCTTTCACCCCCTACGAGGGCAACCCGATCCTGCGGCCGAAAGGCGACAGCTGGGAGTCCGCCAACCTCTACAACCCGGCGGCGATCGTCGACGGTGACGAGGTCGTGCTGCTCTATCGCGCGCACGCCGACGACATCGTCTCGCACATCGGCATCGCCCGGTCGAGCGACGGCGTGAACTTCACCCGCGAGGACGCACCGATCCTCTCCCCCTCCGAGGACTACGAGCGGTTCGGATGCGAGGACCCCCGCATCGCCCTGATCGACGGCACCTATTACCTGACCTACACCGGTTGGGACAGGCGCAGCGCGCAGCTGTGCCTCGCGACCTCGACCGACCTGCGCACCTGGACCAAGCACGGACCGCTGTTCGAGGACTTCGACACGTTCAAGACCATGGATCCGCGCGGGTTCAACTGGTCGAAGGCCGGCGTGATCGTGCCTCAGAAGATGCACGGGAAGTGGTGGATGTACTTCGGTGAGGGCGCGATCTACTGGGCGACCAGCGATGACCTCATCCACTGGACGCCTGGCGCTCCCGACACCGAGCCGATGTACTCCCCGACCCCCGGCACGTGGGACGAGGCGCTCGTCGAGATCGGCACCTCGCCGGTGCTGGCCGACAACGGCCTGCTCGTGTTCCTCACGAACGGGGCGACCCGCACGGTGCACGACGACGGAACGGTCGACGTCGACTACCGCTGCGGACAGATCGCCATCGACCCCGACGAGCCGACCCGCGTGATCGCCCGACTGCAGGAGCCGTGGCTGCGCCCGCAGACCTTCGAGGACATGCACGGCCTGGTGTCGAACGTGACGTTCGTCGAAGGGCTCGTGAAGTTCCAGGACAGATGGTTCGCCTACTACGGCCAGTCCGACACGACCCTCGCCGTCGCCGTCCACGATCCCGCGCAGCCGTGGGGCCGCGCACTGCGAGACGCTGTCGGCTCAGGCGCCGACGAGGAATGAGACCATGTCCCTCTCCCGACGCACGTTCCTGACCGCGGCGGCCGCCGGCTCGGCGCTCGCCCTGCTGCCCCTCGATGCGCGCACGGCGCAGGCCTCGGCATCCGCCGGTCTTCACCCCTGGGGCCTCGCACCGCTGGACGGCGCACGCGGTGCCCGGCTCACGAACCTCGCGCATCTGCGGTTCCTGCTCGCCGAGGTGCCGGTGGTCGCGAGCGCGACGCACACCACGTTCGGCATCGAGGAATCGCCGCGGGTGCTCGCACCGTGGACGTACGCCGACACCGACGGCGCCGGCGGATACCGCCCCGTCGGCGGCGGCACACGCGACGCCGTGACGGGGTACTGGACGCAGGGCGCGTACAACGCCGACGACATCGCCCGGGCAGCCATCGTGTTCCTGCGGGACTGGCAGGCGACCGGCGACCCGCAGAGCCGAGACGAGGCGCGAGATGTGCTGCGCTCGCTCGCTTTCCTGCAGACGACGAGCGGCGACGACGCCGGGCGGGTCGTGCTGTGGCAGCAGGAAGACGGCACGCTGACTCCGAGCGCGATCCCCGTCGAGCTGCCCGACCCCTCGGACTCGGCCGAGTCGTACTGGCTCGCCCGCTCGGTGTGGGCGTTCGGCGAAGGGTACGCCGCGTTCCGGCGGGAGGATGCCGCGTTCGCGGCGTTCCTGCTCGAGCGGCTGCATCTCGCCCTCGATGCTCTCGGTCGCGAGTCGCTGTCGCGCGCCGGGCAGTGGGTGCGCAGCGACGGCAGGGACCTGCCGGCCTGGCTGATCGCCGGCGGAGCGGATGCCACGGCCGAGGCGATGCTCGGGCTCGCCGCCGCGGCCGAGGCCGGCGACGCCCGCAGCCGCCAGGCCCTGCAGACCTACGGCGACGGCGTCGCCGCGATGGCGAGCGATCCGAAGAAGGGCTGGCCGTTCGGAGCCGTGCTGCCGTGGACCGGGTCGCTCGGGTTCTGGCATGCCTGGGGCGCGGCGGCACCCGAGGCCCTGGCCAGGGCCGGTGCGGTGCTGCGTCGACGCGACTGGAAGGCCGCAGCCGTCGCGGATGCCGGCACGTTCACGCCGCAGGTGCTCGCCTCGGGCGGGCCGCACAACGCGTGGGCGCCGCTGCCCGCCGAAGCGCAGATCGCGTACGGCGCGCACGGTCGCGTCGCCGGGGCTGTGCAGGCCGCGACCGTCGGAGGCGAGGGGCTGCGCGTGCTCGCGGGGCTGGCGGCCGGCTGGTTCTTCGGCGCCAACACCGCCGGCATCCCGGTCTACGACCCGGCCACCGGCGTGACGTTCGACGGCGTCGAGACCGACGGGCGTGTGAATCGCAACTCCGGAGCGGAGTCCACGATCCACGGACTCCTCACGATGCTGCTGCTCGACGCGAACCGCGACATCGCCCGCATCGCGACATCGATCACCGGGTCGTCGTCGTTCTCGGGGCTGAGGGTGCTCGAGGCCGAGAGCGCTCGGCTCTCGGCGGGGTGCTCGATCGTGCGCCCGGAGGGCGGCGCGTGGATCGGAGAGGGCAACCTCTCGGGTGCCGCGTATGTGCGGGTGCCCGCGGGCGAAACGGTCGAGTTCGACGTGACCGAGGCCGACGGCATCCTGCACGGTCTCGTCTGGCGCCAGGCCGCGGATGCCGGAGACGCGGTGTGGGAGGTGTTCCGCGGTCGCCGGCGACTCTGGAGCACGCGCACCCCCGCCGGAGGCGCCGGCGATCGGGGCCTCACCGAGGCCGACGGAATGCTGGTGCCGCAGCTGCTCGGCGGCGACCTGCCCGCCGAGGCGGTGACCGTGCGCTGCACGAGCCGCGGTGACGTGCGGCTCGACGCCCTGGTGGTCCAGCCCGCGGTCTCGTCGGCCGTCTACGCGACGACCTCGGGAGCTGCCGTGCTGTACGCCGGAGGCACCCGGCGGGACCAGCGCATCGCTCCCCTCGCGCCCGGATCAGGACGCTCGTACGACGCAGACGGATCGCAGCGGGGCCAGGCCGTGCAGGGCGGCCGGGTGCGGGTGCGCGGCGGCGGGTTCACGATCACCCGCTGACGTCCGGACCTGCCGCCGGCCGTTCCGAGACCCGGGGGATGGCGATGATCGTCCGGGCTGTCCGCCGGCGAGACCTCGGGACTACGGTTGCGTTGTGCCTGCGCTCCCCGAATACGACCCGCTGCCCGACCGCCCCGCGCCCGACAATCCGTCGGGAAAGCTCGTGCTCCTGCGCCACGGCGAGACCGAATGGTCGAAGGCCGGTCTGCACACCGGCCTCACCGACATCCCGCTCACCGCCCGGGGCGAGGATCTCGCTCGCGGAGCCGGAGAACTGGTCGCGGACTACGACTTCTCCCTCGTGCTGACCTCGCCGCTGCAGCGCGCACGGCGCACCGCCGAGCTCGCCGGTCTGCACGCAGAGGTCGATCCGCTGCTGGTGGAGTGGGACTACGGCGGATACGAGGGACGCACGACGAAGGACATCCGCGAGGAGCTCGGCTACAACTGGAGCGCCTTCACGCACGGGGTGATCCGCGGCGCGACGCCGGGCGAGACCGTCGAAGAGGTCGCCGCCCGGGCATCGCGGGTGCTGACCCGCGTCCTGCCCGCCCTGGCGGACGGAGATGTCGCCCTCGTCGCGCACGGCCACTTCCTGCGCATCCTGACCGCCGTCTACCTGCGGCTGGCGCCGCGTTTCGGCGCGCAGATCACCCTGAACGCCGGATCCGTCTCCGTGCTGAGCTTCTACCGCGAGCAGCCGGCGATCCTGTCGTGGAACTACGGACTCGAGCTGCCCCTCGCGCCCTCGGAGTCCTGACGCCGATCGAGGCTGCGGCTCAGCTCATCCGCTGCAGAGACAGGGCATAGATCGTGGGCGCACCCTCGAGGTCCATCACGATCTGCATCCCGGTGGCCGCGGTGGTGACGTCGAACGCGATCGTCTCGTCGTCGCAGACGATCGGCTCGGCAGACGGCTGCTCCTCATCGAGCTCGCCGGCCCTCAGAGTGATGGTGCCGTCGCCCCGGCAGGCGAGCTGCGCCTGATAGGCACCGGCCTCCTGGGACTGCAGGAACGTCTTCTGGTGCGGGGAGGTGTTCTCGCTCAGCCACCCGGAGAGGATCGGGCTGGATCCCTCGGCACCGGCGCCCGGCACCGCCGTCTCGGCCCAGTCCCTGATCTCGTCGGCGGGGATCGGGAGCAGCGCTTCGTCGGCGTCCGCCGCATCCCCGGTGGTGGTGGGCGCGGGTGTCGATGCCGACGGGGAGGGCGAGCCGGAGGCCGGCCCGCTCGGTGACCCGCTGGGCTCACCCGTGCATCCGGCGAGCGCGATGCCCGCCACCAGGATCAGTCCGATCGTCGCCGCTCGTCTCATGGCCATCACTCCACGCTACGCATCTGCACGGAGCGCGCAACCGCCGACGCCGACACGCCGGTCTTTTGAACAACTCAAAACAGCAGGTACAGTCGAGGCATGGACACCGACCTCGACTCCGCGCTTCGCGATGCGGGACTGCGGGCGACCGCGGGCCGTGTCGCTGTGCTCGAGGTGATGGAATCCATGGCCCACACGGATGCAGAGCGGGTCTACCGTTCCGTGTCCGCGGTGCTCCCGACGACGTCGATCCAGTCGGTGCACAACATCCTCGCGGACCTGACGGCGGCGGGCCTGCTCCGTCGGATCGAACCGGCAGGTTCCGCAGCGCTCTACGAGCGGCGCATCGGCGACAACCACCACCACGTCGTCTGCACCGAATGCGGTGCGGTCGGCGATGTGGACTGCGTCGTCGGCGAC
This sequence comes from Microbacterium sp. NPDC097977, assembly GCF_040302605.1. Taxonomy (NCBI): domain Bacteria; kingdom Bacillati; phylum Actinomycetota; class Actinomycetes; order Micrococcales; family Microbacteriaceae; genus Microbacterium; species Microbacterium sp. NPDC097977. The sequence continues at coordinate 17,759 of NZ_JBEOUR010000035.1, read as the reverse complement.
GCGCCGTGTCTCACCCCGTCTTCGGCGGGGGGATTCACCGTCCGAACAGCCGAAGTCACCTTCTGGGGCCTGTGTCCCAGTTGCCAGAACGCCGCATAGGCGTGAACACCGAGAGCACCCGGACCCACGGATGCCCTCGTCTCGCCTCGCGCAGAAGGAGAAGCACATGACGAAACCGAACACCACGACCCAGACCGGCACCCCGGCACCGAGCGACGCGCACTCGCTCACCGTCGGCGCCGACGGCCCCACGGTCCTGCATGACCGCTACCTCGTCGAGAAGCTCGCCTCGTTCAACCGCGAGCGCGTGCCGGAGCGCAACCCGCATGCGAAGGGCGGCGGCGCCTTCGGCGAGTTCGTCGTCACGGAGGACGTCTCGGCGTACACCCGTGCCGCGGTGTTCCAGCCCGGCGCCACCAGCGAGACGCTGCTCCGCTTCTCGTCGGTCGCCGGCGAGCAGGGCTCCCCCGACACCTGGCGCGACGTGCGCGGCTTCTCGCTGCGCTTCTACACCTCCGAGGGCAACCTCGACATCGTCGGCAACAACACCCCGACGTTCTTCATCCGCGATGCGATGAAGTTCCCGGACTTCATCCACTCGCAGAAGCGCCTCGGCGACTCCGGTCTGCGCGACGCCGACATGCAGTGGGACTTCTGGACCCTGTCGCCCGAGTCCGCCCACCAGGTGACCTACCTCATGGGCGACCGCGGCCTGCCCCGCAGCTGGCGCCACATGAACGGCTACGGCTCGCACACCTACCAGTGGGTGAACGCCCAGGGCGAGCGCTTCTGGGTGCAGTACCACTTCATGTCCAACCAGGGCGTCGAGGCGATGGGTGCGGCCGAGGCCGAGCAGCTGGCGGGCTCGGATGCCGACCACTACCGCCGCGACCTGTTCGACGCGATCACCCGCGGCGAGCACCCCTCGTGGGACGTCTACGTGCAGGTCATGCCGTACGAGGAGGCGAAGGAGTACCGCTTCAACCCGTTCGACCTCACCAAGACGTGGTCGAAGAAGGACTACCCGCGCATCAAGGTCGGCACGTTCACGCTGAACCGCAACCCGCAGAACTTCTTCGCCGAGATCGAGCAGGCGGCGTTCTCGCCCGGCAACCAGGTGCCCGGCACGGGCATCTCGCCGGACAAGATGCTGATGGCCCGCGTCTTCGCCTACCCCGACGCCCAGCGTCACCGCGTCGGCACGAACTACAACCAGCTGCCGGTCAACCAGCCGCATGCCGCCGAGGTGCGCAACTACATGCACGAGGGGCACATGCAGTACCGGTTCAACCCCGCCGAGCACCGCGTGTACACCCCGAACTCGTACGGTGCCGAGGGCGGCCCCGAGGCCGACCCGCTGGCCGGCGTCGAGGCGAGCTGGGAGTCCGACGGCGAGCTGATCCGCTCGGCGGCGACCCTGCACCTCGACGACGACGACTTCGGTCAGGCCGGCACGCTGTACCGCATGGTCTTCGACGAGGAGCAGCGCGCCCGATTCCTCGAGACCCTCACCGGTCAGGGTCAGGGCATCACGATCGACGCGATCCGCGAGCGCTTCTTCCAGTACTGGACGAACGTCGACGCCTCGCTCGGCGACGCGCTGCGCGCCCGCTTCTGAGCGGCGGGCCCGCTCGGCATCCGCCGACCGGATTCCGGTGACCGGCATCCGCTGACCGGCATCCGCTGACCGGGCCGCTCCACTTCGGGGGCCGACACGCCACGTGCAGGATGGTTTTGCACCAACCGTCCTGTAAGTGGCGTGTCGGCCCCCGTCGCGTTCGCGGCCATGGTCTCTTTTCGGAAGGGCCAGAATGGATGCCGTGGCAGTCCCTCTCTCCGACCTGAACAACATGCCTGAGCCCCAGCAGGTGTACGCGGCTGACGGCACGCGCCTCGCGACGTACACGTGGGGCGACCTCGACGCACCCGTGGTGGTGATCGTGCACGGCTTCGCCTCCAGCGCCCGCGACACGTGGGTGCTCACGGGGTGGGTGCGGGAGCTCACCAAGGCCGGCTATCGCGTTCTCGCGCTCGACCAGCGCGGCCACGGACTCAGCGAGAAGCCGCATCAGGCCGACGCCTACGGGATCCGCACCCTCGCGACGGATGTCGAGACGGTCATGGACGCCTATCTCGTCGATGACGCGTTCTACCTCGGGTACTCGCTGGGTGCGCGCGTCGGCTGGGAGGTCGTCCGCGACCTGCCCCAGCGCATCGGCCGTGCGGTGCTCGGCGGGGTGCCGGACGGCATCCCGCTCGCGCGGCTGGATCTCGATCAGGTGCGCGCGTATCTGGCGGACGACACCCCGGTGTCGGATCCGACGACGCAGAACTACATCACGCTGACCGAACGCGTGCCCGGCAACGACCTCGCCGCGCTGGTCGCCCTCGCCGAGGGGATGCGCTCGTCACGGACGATCGACCCGGATCCGTCGAACGCGCCGGCGAGTCCGATCCTGTTCGCGACGGGATCGAAGGATGCGATCATCGAGGGCTCCCGGGCCCTCGCCTCCGCCGCCCCGCAGGGTCGGTTCTTCGAGATCCCCGACCGCAATCATTTCAACGCTCCGGGATCCCGTTCCTTCAAGGAGGCGGCCCTGGCCTTCCTGTCCGGGAGCTGACGCGGCCCTTCGTCTCGCTGCGCTCGCTCAGGGAGCGCAGTCATGCCGGCATGCGAAGAGCCCTCCGCCTCGGTGTGCTCGCTCAGGGGACGGAGTCACACGGGCGCGACGAGAGCCCTCCGCCTCGGTGTGCTCGCTCAGGGAGCAGAGTCATACGGGCATGCGAAGAGCCCTTCGTCTCGCTGCGCTCGCTCAGCCACACCGGCATGCGAAAAGCCCTTCGTCTCGCTGCGCTCGCTCAGGGAGCGGAGTCACACGGGCCCGACGAAGGGCTCTCGGTGCGGCGGTCAGACCGCGGCGCTCTGCTCCCGCTTCGGCAGCACCCATCCGGCGCGCGGGAAGTGGCAGGTGTACCCGTTCGGGTACTTGATCAGGTAGTCCTGGTGCTCTTCCTCGGCCTGCCAGAAGGATCCGGCGGGCTCGATCGCGGTGACGGCCTTGCCCGGCCACAGGCCCGACGCGTCGACGTCGGCGATGGTGTCACGGGCGACGGTCTCCTGCTCGGGAGAGAGCGGGAAGATCGCCGAGCGGTAGCTGGACCCTCGGTCGTTGCCCTGCCGATCGAGCGTCGACGGGTCATGGATCTGGAAGAAGAACGCAAGGATGTCGCGGTACGTCGTCTTCGTCGGGTCGAACACGATCTCCACGGCCTCGGCGTGGCCGGGGTGGTTGCGGTAGGTCGCGTGGTCGTTCGACCCGCCGGTGTAACCGACCCGGGTGTCGAGCACTCCGGGCTGGCGACGGATGAGGTCTTCCATCCCCCAGAAGCAGCCGCCTGCGAGCACGGCGGTCTCGGTGCCTGGGGTGCGGGTGATGGTTCCGGTGTCTGTCATGACTGCTCCTCAGAGGTGGGGGTGGAGGTGGGGGTGTCGGCATCAGCTTCGGCGCCGGCGAAGAGGTGACGGTAGCGACCGTACCCCTCATCATCCAGGCTGTCAGCAGGGATGAAGCGCAGGGCGGCGGAGTTCATGCAGTAGCGGAGGCCACCGGCGGCACGGGGTCCGTCGTCGAACACGTGTCCGAGATGGCTGTCGGCTCCGGTGGAGCGGGCTTCGGTGCGCGTCATCCACAACTTCCGGTCGGTGCGCGTGGTGACCGCGTCCTCTTCGATCGGGCGGGTGAAGCTCGGCCAGCCGGTGCCGCTGTCGAACTTGTCGGTCGACGAGAACAGGGGCTGGCCCGACACCACGTCGACGTAGATGCCGTCGTCGTGGGTGTTCCAGTAGGCGTTGCGGAAGGGCGGTTCGGTGGCATCCTCCTGCGTCACCTCGTACTGCAGGTGGGTGAGGTCGCTGACGGCCTCCGGAGTCCTGCCGTAGTCATTCGACATGATGCGTCTCCTTTTCCGACGCGGCTGGCTGCGGCGTCATAGAGCACAACCGGCGGATGCCCGGTTTTGGTCCCGCAGGACTGTGAGCGGGCTGTGAGTTTCGTCGCAGTCGATAGAGTTGCTCCGCTACACACACCACAGGGGAGACACACATGTCGGTTGGACTGCTCGCGGTCGTCGATGACATTCTGAGCGCGGCGATGAAGGCATCCGCCAAGGCCGCGGGCGTCGTGATCGACGATGCCGCCGTGACACCACAGTACGTGCAGGGCATCACGCCTGCGCGTGAGCTGCCGGTGGTCGCGAAGATCGCGGTGGGATCTCTCGCCAACAAGTTCCTGATCATCATCCCGGTGGCGCTGCTGCTGACCGCCTTCGCGCCGTGGGTGCTGCCCTATCTGCTGATCCTCGGCGGAGCCTATCTGTGCTTCGAGGGGGCCGAGAAGGTGCTGGAGTGGTTCGGCGTGCAGCACGGGCACGCTGACGAGAGCGCGCGCGACGAGCGGAAGCTGGTGCTCGGCGCCGTGCGCACGGATCTGATCCTCTCGACGGAGATCATGCTGATCTCGCTCGCCAATCTCGAGGCCGGTCTCGACATCTGGACCACCCTCGCGATCCTCGCCGTGATCGCCCTGATCATGACCGGTGTCGTGTACGGCGCGGTCGCGCTCCTGGTGAAGATCGACGACATCGGCCTGAAGATGGCGAAGAGCCCTGTACAGCGCGTGCGCCACACGGGCACCAGGATCGTGCGCTCGATGCCGGGAGTCTTCCGCTTCATCAGCATCCTCGGCACCGTCGCGATGCTGTGGGTCGGGGGCCACCTGCTGCTCGTCAATCTCAGCGAGGTCGGCGTGCACTTCGGAGCCGACATCCTGCATGGCATCGAGCACCTCCTCGAGCCCGCGGGCAATGTGATCGTCTGGATCGGCGACACCCTGTTCTCTGCCATCTCCGGACTGGTCGCGGGCCTGATCATCGTGGCCATCGTGCTGGGCATCGCGAAGCTCCTCGGCAAGAAGCCGAACTTCCACGAGGGCGGGGAATCCCCCGTCGACGTGCACGCCTGAAGCGTCCCTCGGCGCATCCCTCGACGCATCCCTCGATGCATCCCTCGTCGCGGGCTTCTCACGCGGCGATGTCATAGCGAGCCCTTCCTCCGAGGCGAGGAGTCCGCGCCGGATCGACGTGCGGCGGCGGAATGAGCCAGACCCGCGCGGCGACACCGACACCGTCGACACTGATGTCCCATCCGTTGTCGTGGATGCGGTGATGACACGACTCGCACAGCAGTACGCCGTTGTTCAGATCGGTCGGCCCGGTGTCGCGCTGCCACCACCTGATGTGGTGCGCTTTGGTCATCTGGGGCGGGAGGCCGCACATCGCGCATCCGCCGTCTCGCTCGACGAGGGCGAGACGTTGCGCCCGGGTGAACAGTCGCTTCTCTCGGCCCCAGTCGAGGATCTCTCCCGCAGAGCCGAGCACCACCGGGATGATCCCGCCACCCGCTGCCATCCGTCGGCATGTGCTGATGCTCACGGGCTGGTCGCTGCCGTCGATCGTCGCGGCTCCCCGCCCCGAGGTGAGGTCGTCGAGGTTCACACGCACCACCACTGTCGCACCGGTCGCCGGCATCCCTCCGTTGTCACAGGCGATCGCATGCTCGCACAGGGCGCTGATGGCGTCGGCCTGGATCATCACCACGCTGCGGTGATCGGCGTCGGCCGCACCGGGCTCGGGTGCCGTGACCCGCGCCTGGAACGTCGCGGACACGTAGGCCTGAATCGCTGCCCTGATGGGCGCGCTCGACGCGATGTCGGTCTGCAGGTTCAGGTGGAAGGAGCCGTCGCGCTCGAACATGGTGAGAGAGCGACGATCACGCGACTGCTGTTCTTTGGGAGCCACCCCGTCGGGGTCGAGCCAGGCTTCGGTGCGGGCGACGAGCGTGCGCACGTCGTCGAGCGTCATCCCCGCGGCGCGAGCGACGAGCAGCCCCTCGGCCTCGTCGACCCGCGCCGACCCCACGCGGAGGCGAAGCCGTTCGAGCAGTGCGACGATGACCGCGGCGGCGGCCACGGAGATCTCACCCGCGGCGAGCGCTGCCGCCAGCGCGGGGTACTTCGCGGGCAGCACCTCGCCCAGCAGGTTGCTGCGCGGTGCGGCGGCCTGACCGACCGTGATGAGGCGCTTCGCGTCCCCCGGTGAACCGCCCGTCGTGGTCGCGATCAGTGCTCCGGCATTACGGAATCCCTGCTCCTTGGCCAGCCCCTCGGGGCCGAGCTCCGGCCGCGATTCGTGCGCGATCGTCGCCGCGAGTTCGGCGTGGATCCCGTCGAGACAGCGTTGCACCTCGCCGACCGCACGATGCGCGTCGAGCAGTTCGGCCCGCGAGAGATCGGTGCTCCTCTCCGCATCGGCCCACGCATCGCCGAGGCGCTCGATGGCCTCGAGAAGCGGCGTCAGACGGGTCGTGGTCATGGTCTCAGTTTAGAACATATGTTCTAAACTGTGGTCGGAATGCCGGCATGCGCTGCAACTTCACCCGCCGCGCACGTGGTCCTCACTGCGCAGCCACTCGTCGAACGTGATGCGCCCCTGCCGGGCATCGGCGCCGCCGCGCAGAGCCCCCGATGCGAGCCCCGTGCCGTATGCGCCGGGCAGGCGCACCCCCACCACGCGCCGGCGCAGGCCGTCGAACGCGAGCTGCCGTCGGGCGACGTCGAGCAGGATCTCGTCGCGCGGACCGACCAGGTCGCTCGCCCGACCGGTCGCCGCACCCTCCGCGAGCCGCACCAGATGCGCACCGACCTCCCGGGCGGCCACCGGCCGCATGAGCAGCGTCGGCAGGAGTGCCACGGGCCCGCGCATCCCCGAGAGCACCTGCCCGGCGAACTCGTGGAACTGCGCCGCTCTCGCGATCGTGAACGGCACCGGCCCCGTCGCCACCGCGCGCTCCTGCGCGAGCTTGCCCGCATAGTAGGAGGAGTCGATCCCATCGATCCCCACGATCGACAGCGCGACGTGATGCCCGACGCCCGCAGCCTCTTCCGCGGCGAGCAGGGTGCGGGTCGCCGTCTCGAAGAAGGCGATGGCCTTCGCCGCCGAGAGCGTGGTCGTGTTCGTGACGTCGATCACGGCATCCGCGCCCCGCAGCGCCTCGACGAGACCGGCGCCCCTGGTCACGTCGACACCGCCCACGTCGACACCGCCCACGTCGACACCGCCCACGTCGACACCGCCCACGCGCGAGAGCACGACGACCTCATGCCCCGCGGCCCGCGCCTGCGCGACGGCATGCCGGCCCACGACACCCGTTCCTCCTGCGACGGCGATCCTCATCCGACTTCCTCTCCGCTCCGGGAACCCGCCTGCGCGCGGTGCGTGCACCCACCGCGCACCCTCCCGCTGTGATGACGAGACGGCCGTCGAGAATGTGAGGCCTCACACGTGCGCGCGCTGCATCGTCATATCCTGCGAAAGCACACGCGACAGGAAGCACGCGAAAAGAACACCCGCGAACACGACCCACGAGCGCGACCCAGGACGAGAACACGGCGGATGCCGCACCGGAGGAGACACCCATGGACGACAACCTCGACGACGTCTTCCGCGAACGCCGCCGTCTGCTCGCCCTCGGATACCGGATGACAGGCACACTGGCGGATGCCGAGGACATCGTGCAGGAGACGTACCTGCGCTGGTACCGGCTCACCGATGTCGAGCGCGAGGGCATCGCGAACCCGGCGGGCTGGCTGACGACCGTCGCCGGCCGTGTCGCGCTCGACCTCCTCGGGTCCGCACGTCGTCGACGCGAGCAGTATGTCGGGCCGTGGCTGCCCGAGCCCGTTCCGGCCGATGTGTTCGCCGGGGCGATCGGAGCGCGCACGGCCTCGCCCGCGGATCCCCTCGATCGCATCACCCTCGACGACGACGTCTCGACCGCACTGCTCGTGGTGCTCGAGGCGATGACGCCCGCCGAACGCGTGGCGTTCGTGATGCACGACGTCTTCGCCGTGCCGTTCGACGAGATCGCCGCGGCGGTCGGCAGATCCTCCGCAGCCGTGCGGCAGCTGGCCGCATCCGCTCGTCGCCACGTGCGCGAGAGCCGAGCGGTCGCGGTTCCTCGCGATGAGCACGATCGCGTCGTCCGCGCCTTCCAGGACGCCACGCGAACCGGTGAGATCGGCGCGCTTCTGCGGTTCCTCGCTCCCGATGTCGAACTCCGCAGCGATGGCGGCGGTGTCGTCAGCGCCGCGCGCAACGTCGTGAGCGGAGCCGACCACGTCGCCCGCTTCCTGCTCGGGATCGCAGCAAAGAGCCCACGTCTGACGGTGGAGGAACAGCGGTTCGGCGACGGGATCGGACTGGTGTTCCGCAACGAGGGCGCCGTGCACTCGGTCATGAACCTCCACGTCGAACACGGCGTGATCACCCAGCTGTGGATCGTCCTCAACCCCGCCAAGCTCACCCACTGGCGGCCCTCCCCCTGACCCGCCGGGCTCGCGCACGGACGGCACGTCTGCAGGATCGATGCACGGATGCAGGATGGTCGACGAGCCTCGGCCCTGCAGACGTGCGTCGGCCCTGCAGACGGTGCACGCCGATCCTGTCCACGGCATCCTGCTAGCGTCGTCCCGTGCGCACCCCCGCGCAGATGCAGGAGACCCGATGAGCGACCACCAGATCCGGGATGCCGAGACCGCCGACCTCGAGGCGATCCTGGCCATCTACAACGATGCGGTGCTGCGCACGACGGCCATCTGGAACGATGACGCCGTCGACCTCGCCGACCGCACGGCGTGGATGGCCGAGCGCACCGCGCGGGGCTATCCGGTGCTCGTCGCGGTCGACGACACCGGAGTGCTGGGGTACGCGACGTTCGGCGACTTCCGTCCGCACCACGGCTTCCGGCACACGGTCGAGCACTCCGTCTATGTGCGCGACGGCGAGCGCGGGCGCGGCATCGGCAAGGCGCTGATGATCGAGCTGATCGATCGTGCGCGCAGGCTCGGCGTGCACGTGATGGTCGCGGCGGTCGAGAGCGGCAACACCGGCTCGATCGTCATGCACAAGCGCCTCGATTTCCTGCAGGTCGGACGGATGCCGCAGGTCGGCGCCAAGTTCGACCGCTGGCTCGATCTCACCCTGCTGCAGCTCGTGCTCGACGAGCGCCCCTTCCCGGACCAGCTCACGTGAACGCCCTGCTCTGGCTCGCCGATGCGTTCAACTCGCAGTGGGTGCTGCCCGGCGGCCAGGTGCTGCTGATCCGCGAGGTGGTGGGCAACGCCTTCGGTCTCGCGAGCGCCCTGGGCGGCATGCAGCGCAAGATCTGGGCGTGGCCGGTGGGCATCGTCGGCAACCTGCTGCTGCTCACGGTGTTCCTCGGGTCGATCCTCAACCCCGACCACGAACTCCCGCACCTGCTCGGTCAGGCAGGACGCCAGGTCATGTTCATCATCGTGGCGATCTACGGATGGGTGCGCTGGCGCCAGGCCGCATCGGACGGCGGTCGCGTCACGCCGAGGTGGGCGCCGAACAGCGCCCGGATCGGCCTCGTGCTGGTCATGGTGATCGGCACGATCGCCCTCACCCCGCTCTTCCGCGCGCTCGGGTCGTGGGAGCCCGTCTGGGCCGACGCCTGGACGTTCGTCGGATCCCTGCTCGCCACGTACGGCATGGCCAAGGGCTGGACGGAGTTCTGGCTCATCTGGATCGCCGTCGACGTGGTCGGCGTGCCGCTGCTGTTCAGCTCGGGGTTCTACGCGACCGGGTTCATGTACGTGTTCTACGGCGTCTTCACCGCGGTCGGCTTCGTCGTCTGGTGCCGCGCGCAGGCGAACGCGAAACCTCAGGTCGAGACGATCATGCCCGACCCCCGACCGATCACCTCGACGGTGAAGACGATCGACCCCGACCGGGACTGACCAGGCCCCGATTCGCATCGAAGGATCCGCCGGGGGGCTCCCCGCGAATGTGTCGGCGCGTGTCGCGAGACTGGCCGCGCGGCCGATCGGCGGGTTTGCTAGACGCCATGACCCGTCAGATCCGCTTCAACGCCTTCGACATGAACTGCGTCGCCCACCAGTCGTCCGGCCTGTGGCGGCATCCCGACGACCGCTCCCGCCAGTACAACACGCTCTCGTACTGGACGGATCTGGCGAAGCTGCTCGAGAGCGCGACCTTCGACGGCATCTTCATCGCCGACGTCCTGGGCACCTACGACGTCTACGGCGGCACGAACGAGGCGGCGATCCGCAACGGCGCCCAGGTGCCCGTGAACGATCCGATCCTGCTGGTCAGCGCGATGGCCGCCGTCACCGAGCATCTCGGATTCGGCATCACCGCGGGCACCGCGTTCGAGCACCCCTATCCGTTCGCGCGTCGCCTGAGCACGCTCGATCACCTGACGAACGGCCGCGTGGGCTGGAACGTCGTGACCGGGTACCTGCCCAGCGCCGCGCGCAACATGGGCCAGACCGACCAGCTCGCCCACGACGACCGCTACGACCACGCCGACGAGTACGTGGAGGTGCTCTACAAGCTGTGGGAGGGGTCGTGGGAAGACGACGCCGTGGTCGAGGACCGCGAACGCGGCATCTTCACCGACCCGGCGAAGGTGCATCCGATCGGCCACGAGGGAAAGCACTTCAGCGTGCCCGGCATCCACATCTCCGAGCCGTCGCCGCAGCGCACTCCGGTGATCTACCAGGCCGGTGCCAGTCCCCGCGGGGTAAAGTTCGCGTCGGAGAACGCCGAGGCGATCTTCGTGGCCGCGCCCTCGAAGGAGGTGCTCGCGGGCACCGTGAAGCGCATCCGCGACGCACTCGAAGACGCCGGTCGCGACCGCTACGACGCCAAGATCTACACGCTGCTCACGGTGATCACCGGGGCGACGAGCGAGGATGCCGCGGCGAAGCACGCCGAGTACCTCTCGTACGCGAGCCCCGAGGGCGCACTGACGTTCATGTCGGGCTGGATGGGCGTCGACCTGTCGCAGTACGCCGAGGACGAGCCGGTGGGGAACGTCGAGTCGAACGCCATCCGATCGGTGCTGCAGCACCTCAAGGAGGAAGCCGACCTCGGACGCGAGTGGACCGTCGGCGACTTCGGCCGCCACAACGCGATCGGCGGCCTCGGCCCGACCGTCGTGGGCTCGGGCGTCGAGATCGCCGACGAACTGCAGTCGTGGGTCGAGGAGACCGACATCGACGGCTTCAACCTCGCGTACGCGGTCACTCCCGGCACCTGGCAGGACGTGATCGAGCACGTCATCCCGGTGCTGCGCGAGCGCGGCGTCTACCCGAACGAGTACACGCCGGGCACGCTGCGTCACAAGCTGCAGGGCAAGGGCGACCGGGTGCAGGACACGCATCGCGCCGCGCGCTACCGGGTGGGGGCGAAGACTCCGGTCGCCTGATCAACTGGTCGTGCGAGCGGTCACTCGGCCTTCGAGCTGAAGAGTCCGCGCAGGACGAGGAACACCACGCCCGCGACGACGAGCACGATCGCGAGCTTCGCGATGAACCACAGGATCGAGAACAGCGCGCTGACGATCCACCAGGCGATCACCACGGCGAGGACGACTCCGATGACGGTCCACAGCGAGTTCTTGTTCATGGTTCCAGCCTAGGCGGCAGGGCGGACGTCACAGATCCGGATGCTGCGTCGTCAGTACCGGTGAGGCGCATCGGGCGCCTCCCCAGTGAAGGAGACGACGTGTCGCACGTGAACATCGGCAAGATCTACGCAGCCCCGTACCAGGCGATGCTCGAGTTCGCCGCGAAGGCCGCAGAGGCGGGGGCGGATGCCGGGCTCTCGCCGCTGCTCGTCGAGCTGGTCAAGGTTCGCGCCTCGCAGCTCAACGGCTGCGCGTTCTGCCTCAGGATGCACTGCGCCGACGCCGTCAAGGCCGGGGAGACGGCCGACCGCCTCGCCGTGCTCGCGGGATGGTGGGAGTCGCAGTATTTCTCCGCCGAGGAGCAGGCGGCCCTGCAGATCGCCGAGAACGTCACGATGATCGGCGACCCCGGACGCCTCGTCGACCGCGGAGTCGAGATCGACGGCGTGCTGACCGAGAAGCAGATCGCGGCCGTGACCTGGCTCGTCGTCGTGATCAACAGCTGGAACCGCATCGCGATCAGCAGCCACTACCCCGTGCACGCCTGACGCAGCCTGACGCAGCGGGACGGGTGGGGGCGGATGCCGAGGCATCCGCCCTTCCGCATCCGATGCGCGCCGTCAAGTCCCTTCTCGGTCGATCGAGCGAGGGTGAGACTGCGATCATGTCTGCACCGACCCTCGTTCCGTCCGCCCTCCATGGCTGCACCGCTCGCGGCCCGTTGAGTGACGCCGTCATCCGCCGACTGACCGGAGACGAGGTCGACGATCTCGGCGCGCGGGCGGAGCTCGCCCTCGCCGCGAGCGCCGACATCGTGCGCGATGACGACATCCAGCTCGCCCTCTTCGTGCTCTACGCGTCGTCGTACGGCTCGCTGCCCGAGCTCGATCCTGCTCTGGAGTGGGACCCGGCGCTGATCTCCACTCGGGCGATCCTCGAGCACGCGTTCGAGCGGGCGCTGCGGGCCACGGTGCCAGCTCCCGAACTGCCCGAGCCGACCGTCGACGCCGTCGGCCGCGCGCTCTTCGCCCTCGCCGAAGCGGACACCGGGCCGAGCCTGTCGCGCTACGTCGCGAAGAAGGCGACCGAGGAGCAGATGCGCGAGTTCTTCATGCAGCGCTCGATCTACACGCTGCGGGAGGCCGATCCGCACTCCTGGGCGATTCCGCGACTACACGGTAGGGCGAAGGCCGCGCTCGTCGAGATCCAGTCGGACGAGTACGGCGGAGGACGGCCGGACCGCGTGCATGCGACGATCTTCGCGCGCGCGATGCGGGGCGCCGGCCTCGACGACACCTACGGCGGATACGTCGACGACGTCCCGGCGATCACGCTCGCGTCGCTCAACACGATGTCGATGTTCGGCATCAATCGCCGGCTCGTCGGCGCGATCGTCGGACACCTCGCCGCGTTCGAGATCACCTCGTCGATCCCCAACCGCATGTACGGCGACGGTCTGCGCCGGCTCGGTTTCGCCGAGGACGTGACCGAGTACTTCGACGAGCATGTCGAAGCGGATGCCGTGCACGAGCAGATCGCGGCGCGCGACCTCGCAGGCGCTCTGGCCGAGGACCACCCCGAGCTGCTCGAGGACATCATGTTCGGCGCTGCGGCCTGCCTGACCGTCGACGGGTGGGCGGCCGGGCACATGCTCGAGTCCTGGACGCGCGGCGAATCCTCGCTGCGGGAGCGGTCGTCGCGATGAGCGAGCGCGAGGAGGCCGTCACGATCACCGCCTACCCCGACGGGCCGCTGCTGGTCAGAGGGGCGGCGGTGCTCGAGACGTCCGACGGCGAGCGGATCCCCGTCAGCCGTCGCACCGTCGCACTGTGCCGGTGCGGTCTGTCGACGATCAAGCCGTTCTGCGACGGCACGCACAAGGCGTCGGGATTCCGCACCGACACGTGATCTCGGCGCTGTCGGTCGACGCGCCGTGGAGGAGAACCACCTGTCGGGAGGAGAATCCGCGGGATCGGGTCCTCCCGAGGTGGAGTTCTCCTCCCGACGGAGTGGGCGCCGGTCAGTGCCCGACCGCCGGCAGGCAGCCGCCGTCCATGATGATGCCGCCGACCTCGACGGAGAGGACATCCGCCGACACCTCTCCGAAGATGCATCCGCCCTCCGGTGCGGCGACACCGAACGCGACGGCGCGCTCGTCGCCGATGATCTGGATGTCGCTCAGCCCGGCATCCGAGATCGCGTCCTCCACGGCGTCGACCGACAGGTCTCCCGAGGTGCGCAGGGTCTCGAGCGCCGTGCGTATCTCGTTGGCCGGCCGCTCGGCCGCCGCTCGGCTCGCCTCCGACAGATCCACGCGATCGCGGTAGCGGTCGTTCTGCGCCATCGCGTTGTCGGGATCGTACGGCGCGCAGTCCGGGGGCAGCTCGACGCCCTCGACCTGCGGGCACGCCGCAGTGGGAGTGGGGCTCGGGGATGCGGTCGAGGATGCGGATGCCGTCGGCGATGCCGTCGACAGCCCGGTGGTCGCCGTCGCGCATCCCGCGAGCAGCATGGTCGTCGCGATGACGAGAAGCAGACGCGTGCCTCTCGACCTGTCCCCCCGGATCCTGGCCATCCCCTCATGGAACCACACGCGATCCGCGCTGCCAACCTCCCGCCGGGCTCCCCGCGCCACCGCTGACCGCACCTCCTCCCGCCCCGCTTCAGCGCGGATTCAGCGTGCGCCCGCCACACTGGGATCATGCGGATCCTGGTGGTGGACGACGAGGCGCGTCTCGCCGACGCCGTACGCCGAGGACTCGAGGCCGAGGGCTTCGCGGTCGATGTCGCCCACAACGGGGTCGACGGGCTCTGGCGGGCGCGCGAGACGCGCTACGACGCGATCGTCCTCGACCTGATGATGCCCGGCATGAGCGGCTGGAAGGTGTGCGAGGCGCTGCGCGCCGAAGAGAACTGGACGCCCGTGCTCATGCTCACCGCGAAGGACGGTGAATGGGACCAGGTCGAGGCGCTCGAGACCGGCGCCGACGACTACGTGACGAAGCCATTCTCGTTCGCCATCCTCGTCGCCCGCATCCGCGCCCTGGTGCGCCGCGGCGCGGTCGCCCGCCCCGCCGTCCTCGAAGCCGGCGACCTGAGACTCGATCCCTCGTCGCACCACGTGTGGCGCGGCGAGACGCCCGTCACCCTGACCGCCCGCGAGTTCGCGGTGCTGGAGTACCTGATGCGCCATCGCGGTCAGGTGCTCTCGAAGCGCACGCTGATCGAGGGCGTCTGGGACGACGACTTCGACGGCGATCCGAACATCGTCGAGGTCTACGTCGGGCATCTGCGCCGCAAGCTCGACAAGCCGTTCGGTCGCGAGGCGATCGAGACGATCCGCGGCGCCGGCTACCGACTGGCGGCCGACGGTGGCTAGCCGCGCGTGGCGATCGGTGCGGGCACGGACCACGCTCGGCGCCACCCTCGTGGTCGCCGTCGCGCTGCTGATCGGAGCGTTCTCGTTCTACGGAATTCTGAGCTCCAGCATCCATGCGAGTGCCGAACGGGCGGCGGAGCAGCGGCTCGACGAGCTGACGGAGCGACTCGACGGGCCCGGAGGCCGGGGGATCGACACCCTCGACGACGAGATCGTGCAGATCATCGCACCGGACGGATCGGTGCGCGCGGCGAGCGAGGACGCCCTCGACGATCTGGGGTCCACCGCCCTGCCGATCGCCGACGGGGCGAGCACCCGCACGATCGACCGCACACCGATGCTGATCGTCTCGGATGATCTGCACGGCGACGAGACCCTCGTCCTCGCCGTGCCGATCGAGGACGCCGTCGAGACCCTGTCGACCGTCGCGATCCTGCTCGCCGTCGCCGTGCCCCTGCTGCTCGTGCTCGTCGCCGTCACGACCTGGCTCGTCGTCGGCCGTGCGCTGAGACCCGTGACGCGGATCCGGCGGGAGGTCGACGGGATCACCGCCGAGCACCTGCACCGACGGGTCGAGGTGCCGCCCTCGTCCGACGAGATCGCGGCGCTCGCGACCACCATGAACCGCATGCTCGATCGGCTCGACGCCTCGGCCACCGCTCAGCGCCGCTTCGTGTCGGATGCCTCGCACGAACTGCGGTCGCCGCTGGCCACGATCCGCCAGCACGCCGAACTCGCCCAGGCGCACCCCGCCACGACCAGCATCGACGAGCTGGCCGAGGTCGTCTCCGACGAGGGGCTGCGCCTGCAGGGGATCGTCGAGTCGCTGCTGCTGCTCGCCCGCCTCGACGAGGGAGCGGGCACTCACGACGAGGCGGTCGATCTCGACGATGTGGCGCTCGGAGAGGTGCGCCGACTGCGCTCGCGCGGGGTCGACGTCGACGGGACAGGCATCGCCGCCGCGCGCGTCGTCGGCGACCCACGGCTGCTCGGCCAGCTGCTGCGCAATCTCGCGGACAACGCGGCGAGGCACAGCGCCGGACGCGTCGCGATCAGCGTGATCCCGCAGGGCTCGTGGGTGTTCGTGACGATCGAGGATGACGGCGCCGGCGTGCCCGAACCCGAGCGGGAGCGCATCTTCGAGCGCTTCGTGCGGCTCGATGAGGCGCGCAGCCGCGATGCGGGCGGGAGCGGACTCGGGTTGGCGATCGTCCGGGGCATCGCGGCGGCCGGCGGCGGCACCGTCTCCGTCGACGCGTCACGCTGGGACGGGGCGCGATTCGTCGTCTCCCTCCCTCTCTCCGACTGAACGCCCGTGGGAGCATGGAGCACATGCAGACCCCGATGATCGACTACCTCCAGCTGCTGCTCGACTCCTGCGGGGAGGATGCCGGCGAGGTCGCCTCGTACATCCCGGAGCTCGCGGACGCCGACCCGGATCGCCTGGCCATCGCGGTCGCCACGCTCGACGGCGAGGTCTACGTCGCGGGGGATGCCGACGTCGAGTTCACGATCCAGTCGATCTCGAAGCCGTTCACCTACGCTCTCGCGATCGCGGATCGTGGTCTCGATGCCGTGCTCGAACGGATCGACGTCGAGCCGTCCGGCGACGCGTTCAACGAGATCTCGCTGGAGCCCGGGAGCGGTCGCCCTCGCAATCCGATGATCAATGCGGGAGCGATCGCCGCCCACGCCCTGGTCGACGGCACGGACGCCGATGGTCGCGCCGAGCGCATCCTCGACCTGTACAGCCGCCTCGCGGGCCGCGAGCTCTCGATCGCGGAGGACGTGTTCGAGTCCGAGCTGTCGACCGCAGACCGCAACATGGCGCTCGCGTACATGCTGCGCACCGTGGGCGTGCTCGACGCCGACCCGGCCGACATCGTGCGCGGGTACACGCGCCAGTGCTCGGTGTCGGTCTCGGTGCGCGATCTCGCCCGCATGGGTTCGGTGCTCGCCGCCGGCGGGCTGTCGCCGGAGGGCGAACAGCTGATCGACCCCGTCGTGAACCGGCAGGTGCTGAGCGTCATGACCACCTGCGGCATGTACGACTCCGCCGGCGACTGGCTCACCTCGGTCGGCATCCCCGCCAAGAGCGGCGTCGCCGGGGGTCTGATGGGCGTGCTGCCCGGTCAGGTCGGCATCGCGGTGTTCTCGCCCCGGCTCGACGAGCACGGCAACAGCACGCGTGGGGTGCGGATGTTCGAGCGCATGAACCACGATCTGGGCCTGCACCTGATGACCTCGACCGAGCGGGCGCGGTCGGTGTCGCGTCGCGTGGAGCACGACGGGATCGCGGTGCACGAGATCGCGGGCGACCTGCACTTCATGGAGGCCGAGCGGGTGCTGCGGGGCTTCGCCGAGGAGCAGGCCGGCGACGACCCGGTGGTCATCGACCTCGACCGCGTGCAGCGCGCCAACGACATCGCGAAGCGGATGCTGCTCGAGGGCGTCCGCAGGCTGCACCTCGACGGTCATGACGTGCGGATCGTCGACCCGTGGGGAGTGCTCGGCAGCGCGGAGACCGGGTCGGGTGAGCTCGTGCACGGCGATCAGGCGCACGGCGGGTTCGTGCCGGCATCCTTCGCCGATGTGGCGAGTGCGGTGCGCGGCTGACCCGTTCCTGAAGAGGTCTTCAGGGGGCTTCAGGGTGGCTTCAGCACCTCCGCGGGACCATCGACTCATGAACGACAAGAACCCGACACCCGACCAGACGCCCGAGAACCTCCCCGCGAACACGCCTCCGGCTCCCCCCGCGCCCCCCGCTCCCCCGGCCGCGGATGCCGAGACCGTGCCGGTCGCGCCGATCGC
>NZ_JBEOUR010000034.1:0-36350 GCF_040302605.1 Microbacterium sp. NPDC097977 | reverse complement strand
TGGGGGTACGTGGCCGTCAAGCTCGACGTGCCGCTGCCGAACATCGTGCTCGACGCTCTCGGCAACAACACTCTCGGCAGCTCGATGACCGCCGCGTTCAGCCGCACGCAGCGGCTGTCGCTCGAGGGGGACTTCGACAGATTCTTCTCCCTCTACTGCCCGACGGGGTACGAGACGGATGCACTGTACCTCTTCACCCCCGATGTGATGGCGCGCTTCATCGACCATGCCGCGCAGCTCGATGTCGAGATCGTCGACGACTGGCTGTTCCTCTACGCGCGCCGGGAGGTCTCGACCCTCGATCCGGCGACCTGGGCGTGGCTGTTCGGCGCGGTCGGGGCTCTTCTCGGCAAGCTCGACCAGTGGGCGCGCTGGCGCGACGACCGCCTCCGGCTCGCGGCGCCACAGCCGGCGCCGCAGTCCACATGGCAGTCGATGCCGCAGTCCACGCCGCCGTCGATGGCCGCGCCGTCGCCCGAGCC
This sequence comes from Microbacterium sp. NPDC097977, assembly GCF_040302605.1. NCBI lineage: Bacteria > Bacillati > Actinomycetota > Actinomycetes > Micrococcales > Microbacteriaceae > Microbacterium > Microbacterium sp. NPDC097977. The sequence goes on along the minus strand of NZ_JBEOUR010000034.1, from coordinate 35,868 downwards.
CTCGCCCGAGCCCGCACCCTCGGGTCAGCCCCTTCCGTTCGCCGCCCCCGCAGGAGTTCTCACCCCGCCCCCGCCCGGCGTCGCCCCTCCGGGCCGGCGATTGAAGCGCCGCAGCCCATGGCTGGTCGTCGGCATCATCGTCGGGGTGGTGTTCATCGCGACCGCGGCACCCTTCGCGATCGGCATCTTCTCGTTCCTCTTCCTCCGCTGAGGCACTCCCCCTCGTCTGGAGTCGTGGGGCCACTCCCCCGCACGGCGGACCCCGGCCGGGTCCGCCACGGGTCGGTGCGTCGCAGAGATCCGCCGTACGGGGGATGCCGCCGCAGCACACCTCGCCCTAGCGTGAAGGCATGCGATGCACTGAGCGAACCACGCGATGCACTGAGCGAACACGTGTTGCACCGAGCGAACGGAGTACATCGAAGTGACCACAGGAAACCTCCTCCTCACGGGCATCACCAAGAGCTACGGCTCTCGGCGCGTGCTCGACGACATCTCCTTCGGGGTGACGCCAGGACGCCTCACCGGGTTCGTCGGCGGCAACGGCGCGGGCAAGACGACGACCATGCGCATCGTGCTGGGTCTGCTCAACTCCGACGGAGGCACCGTCGAGCTCGACGGCCGAAAGCTCACCAGCGCGGACCGCCGACACTTCGGGTACATGCCCGAAGAACGCGGCCTGTACCCCAAGATGAAGGTGCTCGAGCAGATCGTCTACCTCGCCCGCCTGCACGGATTCAGCAAGCCGGATGCCACCACCCGCGCGACCGCACTGCTCACCGAGCTGGGACTCGAGGAACGGCTCGGCGACACGATCGAGTCGCTCTCGCTCGGCAACCAGCAGCGCGCGCAGATCGCCGCAGCGCTCGTGCACGACCCCGAGGTGCTGATCCTCGACGAGCCGTTCTCGGGCCTCGACCCGCTCGCGGTCGACGTCGTCGCCTCGGTGCTGCAGTCCTCCGCCGCGAAAGGCGCGTCGATCCTCTTCTCCTCCCACCAGCTCGATGTCGTCGAGCGCCTGTGCGACGACCTCGTGATCCTCGCCGGCGGCACCATCCGCGCCTCGGGCTCGCGCGACGCGCTGCGCGCCGAGCATGCGGGCAGCCGATACGAGCTCGTCTCCGCCGGCGATGCCGGGTGGCTGCGCGGCGAGCCGGGCGTCACCGTGGTCGACTTCGAGGGCGGCTACGCCCTGTTCGACGCCGACGGACCCGACACAGCCCAGCGCGTGCTGCGCACCGCCGTGGAACGCGGCGATGTCGCCAGCTTCGCCCCCAAGCATCCCTCTCTCGCCCAGATCTTCAAGGAGGTCATCCAGTGAGCACCCCGACCAAGACCGGGTCGCCGTCACCGGCCCCGATGATCTGGCTCGTCGCCGAGCGCGAGATCGGCTCGAAGCTGCGCAGCAAGGCCTTCCTGATCTCGACCGGCGTCCTGCTGCTGATCGCCCTCGCCGGCATCGTGATCGGCGGGTTCGCGAGCAAGAACACCGGCGCGGATGCCATGCCGGTCGCCGTGACCTCGCAGACCGCATCTGCGGTCTCGGCGCTGCCGAACGTGAAGGTCACCGAGGTGTCCGATGAGGCGGCGGCCGAGGAGCTCGTCCGCTCCGAGAAGGTCGACGCCGCCGTGCTGCCCGGCGACAACCCCTCCGGGTACACCGTGATCGCATTGAAGGACGCGCCCAGCTCGCTCGTCTCGGCGCTCTCGCAGGCGCCGGACGTGCAGATCCTGGAGCCGGCGACCACCAATCCGCTGCTGCGCTACTTCATCGCGATCGCCTTCGGCATCGTGTTCATGGGGGCGGCGGCCACCTTCGGCGGAACGATCGCGCAGAGCGTCGTCGAGGAGAAGCAGACCCGCGTCGTCGAGATCCTGCTGTCGGCGATCCCGGCGCGCACCCTGCTCGCGGGCAAGGTGATCGGCAACACGATCCTCGCGATGGGGCAGATCCTCGCTCTCGCCGCGATCGCGACGGTGGGTCTCATCGTCACCGGCCAGAACGCCGTGCTGTCGACCCTCGGCGCACCGATCATCTGGTTCGCGGTGTTCTTCCTGTTCGGATTCATCCTGCTCGCGGCGATGTTCGCGGCGGCCGCCTCGATGGTCTCCCGCCAGGAGGACATCGGCTCGACCACGACCCCGATCACGATGCTGATCATGGCGCCGTACGTGCTCGTCATCGTCTTCAACGACAACCCGCTGGTGCTGACGATCATGTCGTATGTGCCGTTCTCGGCACCGGTCGGCATGCCCATGCGGCTGTTCGTCGGCGAGGCGCAGTGGTGGGAGCCGCTGCTCAGCCTGGTCATCCTGCTCGCGAGCTGCGTCGCGGCGATCATGATCGGCGCGAAGATCTACGAGAACTCGCTGCTGCGCATGGGAACGAGGGTCAAGCTCGGCGAGGCGCTGCGCGGCTGATCAGGCCCCGTCGCACCTCTCGGCGAGGCCCGTTTCGCGCTGACGCACAGGTAAGGCTAACCTTATGTAGTTGTCTACTTGAGGAGTACCTGTGCGTCAGCGAGCCGTGATCGGTCTCACCCTTGCAGCGGTAATGACGGTGGGACTCGCCGGGTGCGGTGCCTCCGAGGCGGTCGAGCCGGCGGCGAGCGCCGCACCGGGGCAAGGGTCTACGGACTACCCGGTGACCATCGAGAACTGCGGCGTCGAGGTGACCGTCGACGCCGCCCCGCAGCGGGTCGTCTCGCTCGATCAGAACTCGACCGAGATCCTGCTGTCTCTCGGGCTCGAGGATCGCATCGTGGGCACGGCGTCGTGGACCGATCCCGTGCTCGACTCCCTCGCGGAGGCGAATGCCGATGTGCCGCGACTGGCCGACAACGCCCCGACCTACGAGGTCACGCTGGGGGCGGACCCGGACTTCGTGACCGCCTCCTTCGGCCGGCATTTCGCCGAGGGCGGCGTCGCCTCGCGAGAGCGGTTCGCCGAGACGGGGGTCTCCACCTACCTCTCGCCGACGGACTGCGACAACGGCACGAGCATCAACGGGGGCGGAACGCGCACGACAGCGCTCACGATCGATGCGCTGTATGCGGAGATCGCGGAACTGGGCGAGATCTTCGACGTCTCTGATCGTGCGGACGCTCTCATCGCCGATCTGAAGGCGCGCGCCGAAGCCGCGACCGCCGGGGTCGATTTCGGGGGCGCGACGGTGGCCTTCTGGTTCGCGGACACCAAGACGCCGTATGTCGCGGGGGGTCTCGGCTCGGCCGCACTCCTGTCGTCGATGACGGGTCTCGACAACGTCTTCACGGAACTCGACGACGACTGGCCCGCGACCACCTGGGAAGAGGTCGCGGACCGCGATCCGCAGGTCTTCATCCTGGGCGATCTTCAGCGCGACCGCTTTCCCGGAGACCGCCTGGACGACAAGGTGGCGTTCCTGGAATCCGACCCCCTGACGAAGACCATCGACGGGGTGCGCGCTGAGCGCTACATCGCACTCCACGGCGCCGAGCTGAACCCGTCGATCAGGTTCGTCGACGGCCTCGAGAAGATCAAGGCGTGGTGGGTCGAGCACGAGGGCGAGCTCTGACCCCCACCGCGCGGAAGGCCCCTCCCGAAGACTCGTCGAGAGAAGCCTCCCCGCGCCCTCCGCGCATCCATCGTTTCGGAACGTCGAGTGCACTCGTCGTCGCAGGGCTCCTCCTTCTCGTCGTGTCGGTCGGGGTGGCGATCACCCTCGGCCCGGCGGACATCCTGATGGTGAACGTCCGCGACATCGTCTCGAACCATCTGGGCCTCACCGACATCCCGGTGAAGGCGTCGAAGGACGCGATCGTTTGGGAGGAGCGCCTGCCCCGGGCCCTCGTCGCCGCGGCGTGCGGCGCCGGGCTCGGACTCTGCGGCGTCATCATGCAGTCGCTCCTGCGCAATCCGCTCGCCGACCCCTTCATCCTGGGCATCTCGTCAGGCGCATCGACCGGCGCGGTCGCCATCGGGATCCTCGGACTCGGCGGCGCGACGATCGGCCTGTCCGGCGGCGCCTTCGTCGGAGCCCTCGTCGCGTTCGGGCTGGTCCTGCTGCTCGCCCGCCTGTCCGGCGGCGGAAACGACCGCGTCGTGCTCGCGGGCGTGGCCAGCACCCAGCTGTTCTCGGCCCTGACCTCGCTGATCATCTTCGCCTTCGCCGACTCCGACGAGACCCGCGGGGTGATGTTCTGGCTGCTCGGCTCGCTGGAGGGCGTGCGCTGGGACGACGCCGCGCTCTCGGCGAGCGTGGTCGCCGCAGGCTCGCTCCTCTGCCTCCGCTACGCCCGCACCCTCGACGCCTTCACTTTCGGCGATGATGTCGCGGCGTCACTCGGCATCCACGTGGCCAGGACCCGTGCGGTCCTGCTCGTGACGACCGCGCTCATCACCGCGACGCTGGTGAGCATCGCCGGAGCGATCGGATTCGTCGGCCTCGTGCTCCCCCACGCCGCACGTCTGGTCGCCGGTGCGCGCCACTCGCGCCTGATCCCGGCCACGGCGATCATCGGGGCCGTCTTCATGGTGTGGGTCGACGCCGGGGCTCGCGTCGCGTTCTCGCCCACACCGCTTCCCGTCGGTGTCGGGACAGCGCTCGTGGGCGTCCCGGTGTTCATCGCCCTGCTGGCTCGGAGGAGGAGGCGCGCATGACCCTCCGCGCCGAGAACGTGTCGTGGAACCGTGGCGGCACCCTCGTCGTCGACGGGGTGACACTGCACCCGGAACCCGGACAGACCGTCGGCCTGCTCGGACCGAACGGCTCGGGCAAGTCGTCGCTGCTGCGCCTGCTGCACGGCCTGGTGCGACCGACCTCCGGACTCGTCACGCTCGACGGGGCCGACCTCGCCCAGGTGCCGAGGCGCCGCGTGGCGAGATCGGTGGCGTCCGTGACGCAGCACGCGGACACCGACGTCGACATCACGGTCCGCGATGTCGCTCGCCTCGGCCGCATCCCCCATCGCTCGCCCCTGGGCGGCGCGACCTCCGCCGACGAGGCCGCGGTGGACCGGGCGCTCGCCCACGTCGGCCTGCTGCGGCAGGCCGACCGCCTCTGGCACACCCTCTCCGGCGGCGAGCGCCAGCGCGCGCAGATCGCCCGTGCCCTCGCGCAGGAGCCACGCGAGCTGCTCCTCGACGAACCGACGAACCACCTCGACATCCGACACCAGCTCGAACTGCTCGACCTGGTGTGCGCGTTGCCGATGACCACCGTCATCGCCCTGCACGACCTCAACCTCGCGGCGATGTACTGCGACGTCATCGTGGTGCTGCGCGAGGGACGCGTGGTGGCCGCGGGCACGCCGACGGAGGTGCTGACGGCCGAGCTGATCCGGACCGTCTACGAGGTGACGGCGGAGGTCGCCCTCGATGAGGGAGGACGCCCCGCCATCACCTACCGACGACGCGGGTGAGCACGACCGGCCGGATCAGCAGAAGAACCGGCCGGACCTGCCGGACCGGCAGGACCGGCAGGACCGGCAGGACCGGCAGAACCGGTCTGACCGGCAGAGCCACTCAGACCGGCAGAGCCACCCAGACCGGCAGAGCCGGCCGGACCGGCAAGACCGGTCAGATCAGGCCGTCGGACAGCGTCGTGGGGTTGCCGAACCGGTGGTTCGTGATCGACACGGCCTGCTCGTGCAGGAACGGCAGCATCTCGACCCGGCCGGCGCCCGTGACGGCGTGCGACCAGACGGCGACGTCCGGAGTGCCGCCGAGCGCCTCGAACAGCGCCGACGCATCGCCGCCGACCAGACGCACCCGCTGCCAGCTGTGCTCGGCCTTCGCCGCCGCCTTCGCGAAGCGGGCCACCCACGCCGCATCCTTCTCGTGCTTCACGGTCACCCCGTGCGCACGCAGCGCCTTCTCGACCCGCGAGGGCAGAGCGGATGCCGACACCGTGAACGGGCTGCCGCTGCGCAGCGCCGCGACGATCACGCGCAGGCCGTCGACGAGCGGTGCCGCCTCGCCGATGCGCACGTCGGCGGCAACCGGACGGTAGCGGAACACGTTGCGCTCCACACCGAGGCCCGACTTGTCGCTGACGATGCCGAACTCCGAGGTCCAGGCCTGCTCGTCCGCCGCGGCGGCGCGGTGCAGCCACTCGATCTCGACCGCGTCGAGGTCGCTCGCCGCAGCCGTGAGCACACTGTCGACGACCGGGGTGAGGGCGGCGCCCGCCGCGGCGGCGGGGAGTTCGGCGGGACGCCAGTCGCCGAGGCCGAACAGGTAGTTGGGTCCGCCGGCCTTGGCGCCGGCGCCGACGGCGGACCGCTTCCAGCCGCCGAACGGCTGCCGCTGCACGATGGCGCCGGTGATGCCGCGGTTGACGTAGAGGTTGCCCGCCTCGACACGGTCGAGCCAGGTGGCGACCTCGTCGGAATCGAGCGAGTGGATGCCGGCGGTGAGGCCGTAGTCCACGGCGTTCTGCAGGCGGATGGCCTCGTCGAGGTCCTTCGCGCGCATGATGCCGAGCACGGGTCCGAAGAACTCGGTCAGGTGCGTGGTCGACCCCGGAGCGACGCCGATCTTGACGCCGGGGGTCCACTGCATCCCCTCGTCGTCGAGCTTCTTCGGCTCGACGAGCCAGCGCTCGCCCTTCTCCAGCGTCGTGAGCGCGGTCAACAGCTTGCCGTTCGCCGGCTCGATGATCGGACCCATCTGCGTCGCCGGGTCGTCGGGCAGCCCCACGCGCATCGAGGTCACGGCGTCGACGAGCTGACGCTCGAAGCGCCGCGAGTCGGCGACCGACCCGACGAGGATCGCGAGCGACGCCGCCGAGCACTTCTGCCCGGCGTGCCCGAAGGCGCTGCGCGCGACATCGGCGGCGGCGAGGTCGAGGTCGGCCGACGGCGTGACGATGATCGCGTTCTTGCCGCTCGTCTCGGCGAGCAGCGGCAGATCGGATCGGAACGAGCGGAACAGCTGCGCGGTCTCGTAGGCGCCCGTGAGGATCACCCGGTCGACCTCGGGGCTCGCGACCAGGCGGGTGCCGAGGTCGCGGTTCGCGAGGTCGACGAGCGCGAGCAGGTCGCGGGGAACACCGGCGGCCCACAGGGCTTCGACCATCACCGCGCCGCAGCGCTGGGTGAGCTTGGCGGGCTTGATGACGACGCCCGATCCCGAGGCGAGACCGGCGAGCACGCCGCCCGCGGGGATCGCGACCGGGAAGTTCCACGGCGGCGTGACCACGGTGATCTTCGAGGGCACGAACTCGGCGCCCGTGACGGCCTCGAGCTCGAGCGCGCGCTCGGCGTAGTAGTGCGCGAAGTCGATGGCCTCCGAGACCTCGGGGTCGGCCTCGGCGATGGTCTTGCCGGCCTCGTGCGCCATGATCTCGATCAGCTGTCCGCGGCGGGCGGCGAGCTCGTCGCCTGCCCGGTGCAGCACGGCGGCGCGCTCGGCGGCCGGCAGGGCCGCCCACGTCGCAGCGGCGGCGGATGCGGCGGCGAAGACTCCGTCGAGCTCATCGGCCGTCTCGACCCTGGCGCGCGCGATGGCGTCGAGCCCGAGCGCCGAGTCGACCGACCGCTGCAGGATCTCGCGCCCCCAGGCGCGGTTCGCCGCGATCGCCGGGTCGCTGTCGGCCTGGTTGGCGAAGCCGGTGGTGACGGCATCCGCCCGCGCGGTGCTCTCGTCCGCACGGTTCTGCACCCGGTGCGACGAGGGCACCGACCGGTCGGCCTCGAGGCCTGCGAGCGAGCGCTCGAAGCGCTCGCGTTCGCGGGCCAGCAGCGTGGGGTCGGAGGCCAGCTCGAACACGGCGGACATGAAGTTCTCGGGGCTCGCGTTCTCTTCGAGACGGCGCACGAGGTAGGCGATCGCCACGTCGAACTCGGCCGGGTTCACGACGGGTGTGTACAGCAGCAGGCGACCGACGTCCTTGCGCACGGCCTCGGCCTGCCCGGTCGCCATGCCGAGGAGCATCTCGTACTCGACCGCGTGGGTCACGCCGCGCTCCTGAGCCAGCAGCCAGGTGTAGGCGATGTCGAACAGGTTGTGTCCGGCGACGCCGATGCGCACGGCATCCATCCGCTCCGGGGTCATCGCCCAGTCGAGCACGCGCTTGTAGTTCGTGTCGGAGTCCTGCTTGGTGCCGTAGGTCGCGAGCGGCCAGCCGTGCACCGCCGAGTCGACCTCCTCCATCGCGAGGTTGGCGCCCTTGACGACGCGCACCTTGATCGGCGCGCCGCCCTTGGCGCGGCGGGCCGCGGCCCACTCCTGCAGCTGCTGCATCGCACCGAGCGCATCGGGCAGGTAGGCCTGCAGCACGATCCCGGCTTCGAGGTTCTCGAGCCCCGGCTGGTCGAGGATGGCGGTGAACGCCGCGATCGTCAGGTCGAGGTCGCGGAACTCCTCCATGTCGAGGTTGATGAACTTGGTGGTCCCTGAGCGTGACGAAGGGCCCGAGGCCTCGGAGGCGGCGGCGAGCTCGTAGAGCGGGGTGAGCTTGGTCACGACGTCGGCGACGGCCTCGTCGAACGACCACATGGAGAGCTGGCTGACGACGCTGGAGACCTTGATCGAGACGTAGTCGACGTCCTTGCGGGCGAGGAAGTCGTAGGTGCCCTGCAGGCGGCGGCCCGCTTCGCGCTCACCGAGCACGGCCTCGCCGAGGAGGTTGAGGTTCAGGCGGTTGCCGCTCTTGCGCAGTCGGGCGATCGCGGGACCGAGCTTCGACGGCGTCGCGTCGAGCACAAGGTGTCCGACCATGGCGCGCAGCACCCGGCGCGAGATCGGCACGACCACGCCCGGCAGCTTCGGTGCCCAGAAGCCACCGGCCTTGATCGCGGCGCGCAGGTATCCGGGCAGCAGCGAGGGGGTGATCGCCGAGAGATCGGCGAGCGCACGACCGGCGACGCTGAGGTCTTCGGGGCGCATCACGCCGTCGACGAAGCCGACGGTGAACGCGAGTCCGTTCGGGTCCTTGAGCACCTCCGAGAGACGCTGGGCGGCGGGCTCGACCGGGTGGGTCTCGCTCTCGGCGAGCCAGCGCTGCACCAGCGCGGCGACGTCCTCGGTGCGCGGGGTGGCGAGGGGAGCGGTGGTGTCGGCGGCGACAGTCATCAGGGAACCTTCCGGGGGATCGCACACCCGGGATCGTGTGCGGCTCGATCATTGTCTGGCGCACGCGTAGGCTACGTCTATCAACCGATTCGGCAGCATTCTGTTCAGTCGGACTGAACGATTCAGATGATCGTGAAAGAGGGCGGATGCTCGACGTGCAACGGCTGCGGATGCTCGTGGAGCTGTCACGCCGGGGAACCCTGTCGGCCGTCGCCGACGCCCTCTCGTACAGCAAGGCGTCGGTCTCACAGCAGCTGAGCGCGCTGGAGCGCGAGGTCGGCGTCCCGCTGCTGCGCAGGGTCGGCCGAGGGGTGCAGTTCACCCCTCAGGGCAACGTGCTGGTGGCGGAGGCCATCGGCATCCTCGACCAGCTGGAGCACGCCGAGGTGGCCGTCGCCGAGTCGCTGACCGAGGTCACCGGAACCGTGCACATCGCCGTCTTCCAGTCCACCGCGCACGCGCTGCTGCCGGGGGCCCTGGCCACGCTGCGCGAGCAGCATCCCGCCCTCCGCGTCGAGGTCACCGAGAGCGATCCCGAGACCGGACTCGTCGGCGTCTCGAGCCGAGACTTCGACCTGATCCTCGCCGAGCAGTACCCGGGACGCACACGACCGATCCACGCCGACCTCGACCGCCTGATGCTCGTGCACGACCCGATCGCCCTGGCTCGCCACCCCGGCACCCCCGAGGAGGCCGATCCCGTCGCCGCGCTGTGGTCGACCAGAGACCAGCCCTGGGTGCTCGAACCCGCGGGCACCGCCTCGCGCGCCTGGGCCGAGCAGCTGTGCCGCACCGCGGGCTTCGAACCCGACGTGCGCTTCGAGGTCGCCGACCTCACGGCCCATGTGCGACTGATCCGCGCCGGACTCGCCGTCGGCCTGCTGCCCGGCCTCGTCTGGGCGGGAGAGTCGCCGACGGTGGCGCTCACCCCGCTGCCCGACGAGCCGCGCCGCGAGATCTTCTCATCCACGCGCCGGGTGTCGGTGGCCGCGCCGTCGATCCGCGCGGTGCGGCGGGCCCTCGCCTCCACCGCCGAGCGCATCCTCCCTGCCTGAGGGCCCCCGATCCTTCGCTCGATCCCCCTGAGCGCATCCGAGACATACAGCGTCATCCGGGAATATGCGTGAGCATGGACTTGTTGTGCCCGACGTACCGCGGACGAAGGAGTCCGTCCGACTCCTTCCGAAAGGCACTTCCGTGAGCACTCCTGTGATCGACCGCACCGCCCCCACCGAGCACCCCGTCCTCGACGTCCTCGCCGGGCGCTGGAGCCCCCGCGCCTACGACGCGCAGAACACGATCGACGACGCCAAGCTGAACGCCGCTCTCGAGGCCGCCCGCTGGTCGCCGTCCGCCTACAACATGCAGCCGTGGCGCTTCATCGTCGCCCGCCGCGGCACCGCGCTGTTCTCGCAGGTCGTCGACTCGCTCGTCGAGTTCAACCAGCTCTGGGCCTCGAACGCGTCGGCACTGATCGTGGCCATCGCCGAGACCGAGTCCGAAGACGGCACGGCCATCAGCCACGCCGTCTACGACCTGGGTCAGGCCGTCGCCCACTTCTCCGTGCAGGCGCACCACGAGGGACTCCTCGTGCACCAGATGAGCGGATTCGACCCCGAGGTCGTCCGCGAGTTCGCCGACCTCGACCCCCGCTTCACCGCGATCACCGTCATCGCGGTCGGCGAGCTGGGCGACGCCTCGGGCCTGCCCGAGGGCCTGCAGCAGGGCGAGACCGCCCCGCGCGTCCGTCGCCCGATCGCCGAGACCGTCATCCTCAGCGCCTGACACCCGCCTCAGCGCCCGGCACCCGCCTCAGCGCCTGACACCCGGCCGCACGAAGAGGGGCGCCGCCCGACATCCGGACGGCGCCCTTCTTCTGTGCACCCGCGCTCCCTCCTAGAATCGTGCGCATGGCTCTTCAGCGCAGGATCAAATCCGTCGAACGGTCGATGGCCGAGACGCACGACGAGAAACGGTCACTGAAGCGCTCGCTCGGCGTCTGGGACCTGGCCGTCATGGGTGTGGCCGTGGCCGTCGGCGCGGGCATCTTCTCGGTCGGCGCCGAGGCCTCGGCGCGGCATGCCGGCCCCGCGGTGATCATCTCGTTCATCATCGCCGCGGCCGTCTGCGGCCTCGCGATCCTCTGCTACGCCGAGTTCGCCTCGTCGATCCCCGTCGCCGGATCCGCCTACACGTTCACGTACTCGACCCTCGGCGAGTTCCTCGCCTGGATCATCGGCTGGGACCTCATCCTCGAGATGCTCATGGCCTCGGCCGTGATCGCGAAGTACTGGGGCGTGTACCTGGGCGACGCGGTGTCGCTGTTCGATCTCGAGATCCCCATGACGCTGCAGCTCGGGCCGCTCTCCTTCGACTGGGGCCCCGTCTTCATCGTCGCGATCTTCACCCTGCTGCTCGCCCTGGGCACGCAGCTGTCCAGCCGGGTCAACAGCGTCTTCACGGTCATCAAGGTCGCGATCGTGCTGTTCGTCATCGTGGTCGGCATCTTCTTCGTCAAGGGTGCGAACTACTCCCCGTTCGTGCCGCCGGCGCAGTCGGGCGCCGCATCGGAAAGCGCATGGACGCAGTCGCTGTTCTCGTTCCTGACCGGCTCCGACCCGACGATGTACGGCGTCTTCGGCATCCTCAGCGGTGCAGCACTGGTCTTCTTCGCGTTCATCGGCTTCGACGTCGTCGCCACCAGCGCCGAGGAGACCAAGGATCCCAAGCGCACCGTGCCGCGCGGCATCATCCTCGGACTCATCATCGTGACCGTGCTCTACGTGGCGGTCGCGATCGTGATCACCGGCATGGTCTCGTACACCGAGCTCGCGAAGCTCGACGAGCCGTCGCTGGCGAGCGCGTTCGAGCTGGTCGGCGCCACGTGGGCGGCCCAGGTCATCGCCATCGGCAGCCTGGTCGGCCTGACCACGGTCGTCATGGTGCTGCTCATGGGACTCGCCCGCGTCGTCTTCGCGATGAGCCGTGACGGCCTGCTGCCTCGTGCGCTGAGCGTGACCGACGCCAAGCGCGGCACCCCCATCCGCATCCAGCTGATCGTCGGCGTCGTGATCGCGATCATCGCGGGCTTCTTCGACGTGCAGGTGCTCGGCGACATGATCAACATCGGCACCCTGTCGGCGTTCGTTCTCGTGAGCATCGGCGTGCCGATCCTGCGCAAGACCCGCCCCGACCTCGAGCGCCCGTTCACGGTGCCGCTGTCGCCGTGGCTGCCCTGGATCTCGGCCCTGGCCTGCTTCTGGCTGATGCTCAACCTCAGCACCGAGACCTGGGTGCGCTTCGCGATCTGGCTCGCGATCGGCATGATCATCTACTTCGCCTACTCGCGCCGTCATTCGCTGATCGGGCGCGAGCTCGAGGGCGATGCGCTCGGCGGCATCCGCAGCGAGCGGCTGAAGTAGCGCAGCCCGCCCTTCGTCTCGTCGCTCCGCTCCTCGCTCAGGAACCGCGGAGCGAGACGAAGGGCGCTCAGGAGCCGGAAGGCCCCCGCCCAACGCCCCGCCCTACTCGTCGAGAGGTTCGGGGGAGGTCGAGGTCAGCACGAGCCCCGAGCCGTCGACGGCCACGTCCACGCGCACCGTGTCGCCGTCGTGCACGCCGCCGGCGAGCAGCGCCGTCGCCAGCTTGTTCTGCACCTCGGTCTGGATCAGACGACGCAGCGGCCGCGCGCCGAACATCGGGTCGTACCCGCGCTCGGCGAGCCACGATCGGGCGTCGGGGGTGACCGCGAGCGTGAGCCGCCGATCGCGCAGCCGGTCGTGCAGCTGATCGACCGAGAGCTCGACGATCTGCGCGAGGTCGTCCTGGCTGAGCGCCGAGAACATGACGATGTCGTCGAGCCGGTTCAGGAACTCCGGGCGGAACGCCTGGTGCACCAGGGTCATCACCTGCTCCCGCTTCTCGTCGGGCGACAGAGTCGGGTCGATGAGGATCGGCGACCCGAGGTTCGAGGTGAGGATCAGGATGACGTTCGTGAAGTCGACGGTGCGCCCCTGTCCGTCGGTCAGTCGACCGTCGTCGAGCACCTGCAGCAGCACGTCGAACACCTCGGGATGCGCCTTCTCGACCTCGTCGAGCAGCACCACGCTGTAGGGGCGGCGGCGCACCGCCTCGGTGAGCTGGCCGCCCTGCTCGTAGCCGACGTAGCCGGGAGGGGCGCCGACGAGGCGGGACACCGAGTGCTTCTCGCCGTACTCCGACATGTCGATGCGCACCATGGCGCGCTCGTCGTCGAACAGGAAGTCGGCGAGCGCCTTCGCGAGTTCGGTCTTGCCGACGCCGGTCGGCCCGAGGAACAGGAACGATCCGGTCGGCCGACCGGGGTCGCTGATGCCGGCCCGTGACCGCCGCACGGCGTCGGACACCGCCCTGACCGCATCCTTCTGCCCGATCAGACGGCGTCCGAGCTCGGACTCGAGGTGCAGCAGACGCTCGCTCTCGCCCTGCAGAAGGCGCCCCACCGGGATGCCGGTCCACGCCGCGATCACGGCGGCGATGTCCTCGTCGGTGACCTGCTCGTTGACCATCCGTCCCTCGGTCGAGACGGCGGCCTCGGCCTGCTCGGCTTCGGCGATCTCCTGCTCGAGGCGCTTGATCGTCTCGTATTCGAGCTTCGACGCACGGGTGTAGTCGGCCTCGCGCATCGCCAGGTCGCGCTGCGTGATCGCGTCGTCGAGCTTCTTCTTCAGATCGCCGACCCGATTGAGTCCCTGGCGCTCACGCGCCCACCGCTCCTCGAGGTCGGCGAGCTGCGCCTCCATGCCCACGAGCTGCCCGCGGAGCGCGGCGAGGCGCTCCTTCGAGGCGGCGTCCTTCTCGCGCTTGAGGGCGAGCTCCTCGAGTTTCATCCGGTCGACCTGGCGCTTGAGCTGGTCGATCTCGACCGGCGAGGAGTCGATCTCCATCTTGAGCCGCGACATCGATTCGTCGACGAGGTCGATCGCCTTGTCGGGCAGCTGGCGCGCGGGAAGGTAGCGGTTCGACAGTGCGGCCGCGGCGACGAGGGCACTGTCCGAGATCGTGACACCGTGGTGCGCCTCGTATCGACCCTTGAGGCCGCGGAGGATGGCAATGGTGTCCTCGACCGTCGGCTCTCCGACGTAGACCTGCTGGAAGCGGCGCTCGAGGGCGGCATCCTTCTCGATGAACTCGCGATACTCGTTCAGCGTGGTCGCGCCGATCAGCCGCAGCTCGCCGCGGGCGAGCATCGGCTTGAGCATGTTCGACGCGGCGACGGACCCCTCGCCTCCGCCCGCGCCCATGAGCACGTGCAGCTCGTCGATGAACGTGATGATCTGCCCGTCGGACTCGGTGATCTCCTTGAGCACGCTCTTCAAGCGCTCCTCGAACTGCCCGCGGTACATGGCACCGGCCACGAGAGCGGAGATGTCGAGGGAGACCAGGTCCTTACCCTTGAGCGACTCGGCGACATCGCCCGCGACGATGCGCTGGGCGAGCCCTTCGACGACGGCCGTCTTGCCCACGCCCGGCTCACCGATCAGCACCGGGTTGTTCTTGGTGCGGCGGGTGAGCACCTGGCTGACCCGGCGGATCTCCCCGTCGCGCCCGATCACCGGGTCGAGCTTTCCCTGACGGGCGCGCTCGGTGAGATTGATCCCGAACTGCTCGAGGGCGGACTGCTGGTCGTCGTTCTGTGCGCTCTGTGGGCCTGGCATGCGCTCCTCCTGGGAGACTCCTTCTCGTCACTGCTGATCGACCACTACGACGGGTCGAAGTCCTCAAAGTTGAGTGGACGTGACTCAAGTTTATCGCACTGCGCGCACCGCGTCCAGGATCCCTCCGGCGACCTCGCGCTTGGTGCCGGCGACGGATGCCACGACCTCGCCGCCGTCCCCGACGATCTCGACCGCGTTGTCGGGCTGCTCGAAACCCTGCTCCGCGTTCACGAGGTTGACGGCGAGCAGATCGACACCCTTCCGCGCCCGCTTGCGGCGAGCGCGTTCCCTGCGTTCGTGCGCGTCCGGAGAGGTCTCGGCCGCGAATGCGACGATCGTCTGACCATCCGGCGCCGCACCCTCCGACCGCAGGGCCGCGAGCGCCGCGACGACGTCCTCGTTCTCGACGAGCTCGAGATGGGTCAACGCGCCCTGCTCCTTGGTCAGCTTCTGATCCGCGACCGAGGCGGGGCGGTAGTCGGCGACGGCCGCGGCCATGATGACGATGTCGGCCTCGCGCGCGGCATCTTTCATCGCCGAGGCGAGTTCGGCGGCCGTCGCGACCGGCACCACGCGCACCGCCGGATGCCGCGCAGCGGCCAGCACGTCATCCGAGACGTTCGCGGCGACGAGCGTGATGCGGGCACCGCGGGAGGCCGCCTCCGCCGCCAGCGCCACCCCCTGCCTGCCGCTGGACCGGTTGCCCAGGTACCGCACGGGATCGATGGGCTCCCTGGTCCCGCCCGCCGAGACCACGATGCGCACACCGTCGAGGTCGTGCGGGCCGAGCAGCGCGACCGCCGCCTCGAAGATCTCCTCCGGCTCCGCCATGCGCCCGGGGCCGCTGTCGCCGCCGGCGAGCTCACCGTCGGCCGGTCCGACGAGATGGATCCCGCGGCTCCGCAGCGTGGCGATGTTCGCCCGGGTGGCCGCGTTCCGCCACATCTCGGCGTGCATGGCCGGCGCGAGCAGCACCGGTGCCTCGGTGGCGAGCAGCGTCGTGCCGAGAAGGTCGTCGGCGATGCCGGCGGTGATCTTGGCGATCGAGTTCGCGGTCGCCGGTGCGACGATCACCAGGTCGGCCCCCTGCCCGAGGGCGACGTGCCGCACGCGCGCGACGTCGTCGTGGACGCTCGTCGTGACCGGATGCCGGCTCAGCGCCTCCCAGGTCGGCGTGCCGACGAAACGCAGCGCATCCTCGGTCGGCACGACGGTCACGTCATGCCCCGCCTTGGTCAGCAGCCGCACCAGGTGCACTGTCTTGTATGCGGCGATGCCACCCGTAACCCCGACGACGATGTTCACGCTTCGATTCTGCCGCAGCATCCGCCCCACGGGGCTCGGGTCCGCACACCGCTCGTAGACTGGGCACCGTGTGCACCGTCGTGATCGATGTCGCCGACTCCGTGACGGCCCGACTGCTCGCGGTGCGTGACGAGGATCCGCAGCGCGAATGGGATGCTCCGGGCGAATGGTGGCGGGATGCCTACCCCGGCGTCTCCGGCATCCGCGATCGCCGAGCCGGCGGCGCGTGGCTCGCCACCGACCCTGCGGCCGGTCGACTGGCGGTGCTGCTGAATCGCGCCGACGTCGTCGACCTCGCAGAAGACGTCGCGGTGTCGCGCGGTTCGCTGGTGCTGGAGTCCGTCTCCGGGCGATCCCCGGTCGCTCCGCTGCCGATGCACGGGTTCAACCTGCTCGAAGTGGCACCGGAGGGCGCACGAGTCATGAGCTGGGACGGCGTCGAGCTGCGCGAGACGCCGATCCGCCACGGCGTGCACATGATCGCGCACGGCGACCTCGACGATCCGGGCACCCCGCGCATCGCCGCCTGGCTGCCGGAGTTCCGCGCGCGGGGAGCCACGGACGACGCGGCGGACTGGGCCGCCGACTGGACGTCGCTGCTCGCCTCATCGGCCGGACTCGACCCGGAGGACGACCGAGCGATCATCCGCGACAACCGTCCGCACGGGTACCCCACCCAGTCGCTGCTGTACTGCCTGGCCACGGTGGCCACGGATCGCGTCGAGCTCGACTACCGCGCACTGCCTCGACCAGGGCACTGGACGCACTGACAAGACGATGACGGGCGGTCACACGGTCACGCGGCGGAGGATTCCGTCTCGTCGGCGCACGAGAAGCGCGCGCGATAGGCGGTCGGGGTGGTGCCGAGCACTCGTGAGAAGTTCTGCCTCAGCACCGCCGCGGATCCGAACCCGCACTCCTCCGCGATCCGGTCGAGCGAGAGGGTGCTGCGCTCGAGCATCCGCTGCGCGTGCAGCACCCGCTGGCGTCCGAGCCAGGCGGCCGGAGTCGCTCCGTACTCGGCCTTGAACCGGCGGGCGAACGTGCGCGGCGACATCAGGGCGCGGGCCGCCAGTCTCTCGATGCCCAGGTCGTCGCGCAGGTGCTCGACCGCCCAGTCGGCGACGGCGGCGAGCGAGTCGCTCGGCACGACGGGGATGGGTCGATCGATGAACTGCGCCTGCCCGCCGTCGCGCTGCGGCGGCACCACCATGCGGCGGGCGATGCGGTTGGTCAGCTCCGCGCCGAGCTCCTGACGCAGCAGGTGCAGGCAGGCGTCGATGCCCGCGGCGGTTCCCGCGCTCGTGATGATCCGCTCGTCCTGCACGAACAGCACGTCCGGGTCGACGTCGACGAGGGGATACATGTCGGCCATGACGTCCGCGTACATCCAGTGCGTCGTCGCGCGGCGTCCGTCGAGCACACCCGCGGCTCCGAGGATGAAAGAGCCGCTGCAGATCGTCAGCACCCAGGCTCCCCGCGCGACCGCGTCTCGGGCGACCTCGATCAGCAGCGGATCGATCCGCCCCCAGTACTCGCGTGGCACCGGACACAGGATCACGAGGTCGGCCTCGTACGCGAAGGAGAGATCGTGCTCGACGTTGAGAGAGAAGCCCATCTTCGACGCCACCGCACCGGGACGAGGCGCGACCACGCGGAAGTCGAAGTTCGGGACGCCGTCGTTCGAGCGATCGAGACCGAACGCCTCGCAGGCCAGACCGAACTCGAAGGGCGCGAAGCCGTCTTGGACGACACAGGCGACGGTCTTCATCATGGCGATCTCCCCCGGTTGGCAGGTTTCCTACGCCCGCAGTCTATTCTGCCACTAGTGGCAGATCAAGACTGAACGTAGCGTTTCTGCCATGTTCCTTCTTCTCGCTCTTCTCGCCCTCGTACTCTGGGCCGTCATCGCCACGGTCGTGGAACTGCGGCGCGACGGATACCGACAGACCCCCACCGACTGGTCGCGCGTCGGGGAACCCCGCGCTCACGACCGCGCGGAATCGGGACACATCTACCGCTGACTCTCGCCACGCGGGTCACCCCCGGCTACGCTCGCACCATGAGCGAGCCTCACCAGCCACCCGCCCAGCCGCACGGCGCTCCCCCGCAGTTCCCCACCGCAGCACCGCAGCCGCCTTCGGCAGGATCGGCATCCGCACCCGCATCCGCACCCGCACCCGCACCCGCACCCGGCGGATCGCTCGGGCGCGTGGCCTTCGTCATCGCGCTGGTGGCGATGGGCATCGGGCTTGTCGTCACGCTGTCCTTCCCCGTCGCAGTCCGCCTGTTCCCCGGTCCGTCGGCGATCGGGGTGTTCGGCGCGATCGGTAACCTCTTCGTGCTGGTGGCGGCGGTCGTCGCGCTGGTCCTCGGGCTGATGTCGGTGCGCCGACCGAGGCAGCAGATCCTCGCGGGCATCGCCATCGGCATCAGCGCATCGGCGATCGCCGGCATCGTCATCTCGTGGGTGTCCAACCTCGTCATCGCCCTGACCTACTCCTGACCTACTCCTGACGTACGCCTGACCGGAGACAGAACATGAGCGAACCCCGCCCCCACGACGCGGCTCCGCAGATCCCCCCGCCGCAGGGACACACCCCTCCACCGGCACCCCAGCCCGGCCAGCCGTACACACAACCCGGCCAGCCCTACGCACAACCCGGCCAGCCCCACGCGCAGCCCGGCCAGCCCTACACACAACCGGGCCAGCCGTACGCACAGCCGGGCCAGCCCTACGCACAGCCCGGCCAGCCCTACGCACAGCCCGGCCAGCCCTACCGCACGTCCGCGGCATCCGGAACTCCCTACGGAGCGTCGTCGAGCGCCGCCGGCAATCCCCTCGGGCGCCTCGCGTTCGTCGTGACCGTGGTCTCCGTCGCGGTGGGACTCGTCTGGCAGCTCCTGCTGCCGATGCTGTACGCGAGCGTCGGCTTCGGGGTGATGGGCGCGTTGCAGAGCGTGCCGAGCTTCCTGGTACTCGTGGGAGCGGCCACCGGTCTCGTGCTCGGCATCACCGCGCTCCGACGACCGGCTCCGCACCTCCTCGCCGCGATCGCCGTCGGGATCGCGGCGAACACGGTCATCGGCACAGTGGTCTCGTTCATCGCGAGCCTGTTCTACAGCCTCGGATTCTGACCGACGCCGCTCAGCGCGCGAGCACCCGCTCGTAGATCTCGACCATCGCGGCGGTGCGCGACGACTGTCGGAACGCCTCGGAGACCTCGCGCATCGGCACGGGTGCGGTGCCGGCGGCGATGTCGGAGACCGCCCGGCGCAGAGCGTCGACGAGTCCGGCCCTGCGCTGGTCCTCGGTACCCGACGCACCGGCGACCGCCCAGAGCCCGCCACCGAGCTCGGCCGCGATGTCGGGGTCGCTGATCACCGAGGGTGTGCCGAGGGTCGCGGCCTCGAACGGCGTCATCCCCTGGGTCTCGAACCCGATCGAGGTCTGCACCAGCGCGTCCGCCGCCGCGATGCGCGCCAGCGTCTCGGGGTAGCTGAGCTTTCCCGCGAACCGCACCCCGCGCACACCCGACACGATCCTCTCGGCCGCCGCGCGCTGCGCGCCGCCGCCGATGATCTCGAGCTCTGCATCGACTCCGGACTCGACGAAGGCGTGCAGGAACGGCAGCAGGCGCTTCTCCGGGCTCATCCTCCCCAGCCAGACCAGACGCGGGCGTCCGGGGTCGCGCTGCGACGGAGCGGTCGCGAGCGTCGCGTCGCGGACCTCGTCGTCGATGCCGTTCCAGACGACATCGACGGGACCGAACACGTCGTGCTCCTCGAGGCGTCGGGCGAAGTGCGTCGACGGCGCCGTGACCGCCGAGGCGCCGCGCGCGATGCCCCGGAGGAACGCCCACCCGTCGCCGTCGCCGGCGGCGCTCTTGAAGCCGGCACTGTCAGGGACGGTGCTGGATCCGTCGGAACCGACGCCGGCGACGTCGCGCAGTGCCCGACGACGCCACAGGTTCAGCACCGCGAGCACGGGTCGATGCAGCGGTGTCACGGCCGCGATGCCGACATCCACGCGATTGTGCATGGTGTGCACGACCGGAATCCCGTGCCGTGCCGCGTACCGGTGCCCGATGAACGCGCCCCAGAAGTCCGCCTGGACGTGCACCACATCGACCGGTGGTCGCCGTGTCATCGCCCGATCGAGGATGCGGTCGGTACGGCGCCCCGGCCAGCTCATCGAGTACTCGCGGTCGGTCGTGATCGGCACCGACGGGAGATCGATGTTCGCGGGGTCGGCGCTGCTCCGCGCGCGCGGACCGTGCATCCTCGGCGCGACGACGGTCACCGTGTGACCCGCGCGCTCGAGGTACCGTCGCTGCAGCCGCATCGACACCTGGGCCCCGCCGAGGGAGTCGAGGTGCTGATCGCCGACGAAGACGATGTGCATGGCGCGCCCGATCACTCGGGCAGGGGCTCGTCGCGGTAGAGCGCCTCGAACGTGTCGAGAGTGCGATTGATGTCGTGGATGACGACGCCGTCGAGCGAGGCCTGCTGCATCCGCTGGTACTCCGTCACGTCCGCGGTCAGCACGTCCGTCAGTCGCGCCGCGAGGGCGTCGGAGTCGCCGGGCTCGAAGAGGTAGCCGTTCTCGCCGTCGTGCACCAGATGCGGCAGTGCCACGGCATCCGCGGCGACGATCGGCAACGCCGAGGCCATGGCCTCCATCGTCGCGATCGACTGCAGCTCGGCGATCGAGGCGATCGTGAACACCGAGGCCCGTGACAGCAGCGCGCGCAGCTCCTCGTCGCTCGTGCGCCCGTGGAATGTCACCCGATCGGCGAGGCCGAGCTGCACGGTCAGGTTCTCGAGCTGCTTGCGCTGGTCTCCGCCGCCGACGATGTCGAAGGTCGCGTCCAGCGCAGGGTCGAGCTTGGTGATCGCCTCGAGGATGACCTCGACCTGCTTCTCGGCGGTCAGACGGCCGACGAAGATGATCCGGTTCTTGTCGCGGGGCCCGATCACGGGCGTGTACTGCGCGCGGTCGATGCCGCAGCTGACCGGGATCACGTTCTCGACAGCGACGGTCCGCTCGAGGAAGTCGGCGGCGCGCCGGGTCGGCGTGGTGATCGCGCGCGTCAGGGCGAAGGTGCGCTTCGCATCGCCCCATGCCCAGCGCAGCACGAGGTCGTCGACCCACTTCGGCATGGTGGTGTGATCGAGGATGTTCTCGGCCATCACGTGGTTCGTCGCGATCACGGGGATGCCGCGTTCGTGGGCGATGCGCGCGAGACCGCGGCCGATCACGATGTGCGACTGGATGTGCACGACATCCGGCTGGACGCTGTCCATGATCCTGCGGGCGTAGTGCTTCACGCGCCAGGGCCAGACGAAGCGCAACCAGTCGTGCGGAGCCCAGCGCACCGACGGCAGGCGGTGCAGCGTCATCGGCTCGCCCTCGATCACCTCGGTGCGTGCGGGCGTGCGACGGTAGACGAGGTTAGGGGCGACGACGTGGACGTCCTCACCGCGCTGCACGAGACCGGCAGCGAGACGCTCGGCGAATCGTGCGGCGCCGTTGATGTCGGGGGCGAAGGTGTCGCACCCGATCAGGATGCGCAACGGCCGCGACCCTGACGCGGACACGGCGTCGGGGGTGGCGTCGGGGGAACCCGTCGGATCGGAGGGAGAGGAAGACATTCTGCCTTACGGTACGGCGGCCAGGGAGCCCCTGAGGGCGCTCGCCACTCTACCGGAGGGGCCTGATCGGCAGCGGGGAGGAACACCGTGGCCCGCGCTACCGCCCCCTCCCCGCCCCTCGTCACGACAGTTCGTGGACCGCCTTCTCGATCGCGGCGACCGCTGCGGCGTCCGGCGCGTCGATGGCCATCCGCACTCCGCCCGCGGGCACGCCGAGCGCGGCATAAGCGACCTTCATGCGGGCCATGTCTCCCTGGATCACGTCGACCGCGGTGTCGACGTCGATCTGCGCGCGAGCCACGGCGGCCTCGTCGCCTCCGGCCGCGGCGTCGCGCAGCGCGCGGAACGGCCGCGGCAGCACGGAGGAGATCCCGGACACGACCCCCTGGGCGCCGCTGTCGGAGGCCACGGCGAGATCGCGGTCGCTCCCCGTGTACAGCACGAAGTCCTCAGGGACGACCGCACGGTACGCGGCCACCTGCGCGAGGGGCTCGCCGCTGATCTTGGCGCCGACGATGTTCGGAAGGGCGGCGAGACGCGCCATCAGCGGTGCGGGCACGAAGTTGCCCGTGCGGTCGCGGAACACGTAGACGTACACGTCGAGACCGTCGCTGACCGCCGAGACCTCGCGGAAGAAGTCGTACAGACCCTCCTCGCTCGACGACAGGTAGTACGGGGTGATCACGGCGACCTCGGTGGCGCCGGCCTCGCGGGTCGCGGCGATCAGACGGCGCACCTCGAACAGGCTGGGCGCGCCGACGTGCACGATGACGCGCATCCGTCCGCCGAGCTCCTCGACACTCGCGCGCGTGAGGGCAGCGCGCTCGTCGAAGGACAGCGCGGGGAACTCCCCCGTCGTGCCCAGGACGAACGCTCCCTCGTTGCCGGAGGCGGCCACGAAGCGCAGGATCGCGCGTGAGCCCTCCAGATCGAGGGCTCCGTCGTCGGCGAATGCGACGGGCACGGCGGTGATGATGTCTCGGCGGGTCATGGGCTCTCCTGGGATCGGGTCGCGGGGTGGGGTCGTGGCGTGGGGAGCGGCAGCCGACGGGCGGGTCGACGTCACGCGTACGAGGTGTTCGAGGTCGGTGTGAAGACGATCTCGTTGACGCAGATGCGCGGGGGCAGTTCCGCGATCCAGCGGATCGCGTCGCCGACGTCGTCGGCGGTGAGCATCCGTGCGCGTTCGTCCGCACTCGGCGGATTCGGACGCGTATCGAGGATCTCGGTCGCCACTTCGCCGGGGCAGAAGTGCGTGGCGCGGATGCCGTGCAGGCGCTCCTGCGCGTTCACGGTCTCGGCGAGGGCCCCCATCGCGGTCTTGCTCGTCGAGTAGCCGGCTCCGACGCCGGGTGCGAAGCGCCACCCCGCCCACGACGACACGAGGACGACGAGGCCGTCGCCCCCGCGTCTCATGGCGGGAAGTACCGCGTGGATGGCGCGCACAGCGCCGGTGAGGTTGATGTCGACGACTCGCGCGAAGTCGAGAGGGGAAGTGTCATCCCAGAAGCGATTGCGCACGTTGGTGCCGGCGCTGTACACGAGGGTGCGGACCGGACCGTGGTCGGCGCCGATGACCTCCGCGGCCTGCGCGACCGCGGCCTCGTCGGCCACATCGACCGGCAGCGCGACCGCGCGCCCGCCGGCGGCGTGCACGGCGTCGACCGTGCGCTGCAGTTCGTCGACCCGGCGACCGGAGACCACCACCAGCTCGGCGGACACGGCGAGCGACACGGCAGCCCCGCGTCCGATCCCCGATCCTCCCCCGAGCACCCAGGCGATGCCGACGGTCACGCGACCTGCTCCCGCCACTCCGCGACGGCGTCGAGCAGCCGCGCATAAGCCGTCGCCCCGGGGTCGGCATGGCCCGCGCCGCGTTCGCCGACCCAGGAGGCGCGGCCTCGTCGTGAGACCAGCTCGGCCGTCTCACGCACACCGCTCCATGCGGCGGCGCGCATGGCCGCGATCGCCTCGTCGATACCGGCGGGTGCCGCGTCCAACGCCGCGATGGACGGCAGGAGGGCGTCGAGCAGCGTCTTGTCGCCGGGACGAGCCCCGCCGCGCTCCGCGATGCGGTCGGCGAGCGCCGTCAGCGCGGCGCTCACGGTCACGCGATCGAGAGTGGTGCGCCCGCGCAGCGTCGACGCCGCCGCGAGCATCCCGCCGCCGAAGAGCGCCGCGAAGGTCGAGGGGTTGGCGGTGGCGAAAGCCTCGCCCGCCTGCAGCACGGGCTGCGCCAGATCATCGTCGAGGGACCCCTCGAGCGCGCGGAGGATCGCCTCCGCGCCGGCCGAGACCGTGATGCCGAGATCACCGTCGCCGAGGGCGGCATCCAGGTCGCGCAGCTCACCGGCGTGCTCGGCCCAGAGCGGCATCACGCCGCGGATCGCCCGGACGAGCGCATCCGCGGCCTCGCGAGCGGAGGGATCGCCGCTGCTCGACGGGCCGGCGCTCGACGGGTCAGTGGTGCTCGACGGGCCGGCAGCCGCAGGCGCACCGAGCGCACCCGAGCGCGCCGCGTCTGCGGCGACGCGCCCGTCAGCGGCGGGGCGTCGCGGGCCAGTCCCCCGCGCCGATGGCGTCTCTCCGGCCTGCGAGAAGAACGGGGAGTCGGCCGGGGCATCCAGCAGCGCGGTCAGTTCGTCATCGAGCACGAGGATGCTGATCGACGCACCACCCATCTCGAGACTGGTCGCGAACTCGCCGACCCACGTGCGGTGCACTCGAGCGCCCAGCGCGTCGAGTCGTCGCCTGGCGCGGCGGGCGAGCACATAGAGCTCTTCGAGCGGCGTCGCGCCCATGCCGTTCACGAGCAGCGCGACGCGCGCACCGGTATCGATGCCGCGATCGGCGATGATGCTGTCGAGGAGCTCGTCGGCCACGTCATCCGCTGCGGCGAGGGGTCCCGTGCGACTGCCCGGTTCGCCGTGGATGCCGATCCCGATCTCCATCTGCCCCTCGTCCAGCTCGAACGAGGGCTTTCCGGTCGTGGGCAGAACGGTGGGCGACAGCCCCACACCCATGGTCCCGGTGCGATCGACGGCACGCTGGGCGAGGGCGGCGACCGCGGTCAGGTCGTCGCCGCGGGCTGCGGCGGCACCGGCGATCTTGTACGCGAAGAAGATGCCGGCGACACCGCGACGGGAGCTCGCGCTCTCGAGCGGGGCGCTCGCGACATCGTCGGCGCCGAGCACGGTGCGCGTGCGGATGCCGTCGGTTCCGACGATGTCGGCTGCGAGGTCGAAGTTGTACACGTCGCCGCCGTAGTTGCCGTACAGGTACAGCACGCCGGCACCGGCATCCGCCGCGCGCGTGGCCGCCGCGATCTGCGCTGCGGAGGGCGAGGAGAACACGTTGCCCACCGCGACCGCCGAGCAGAGGCCCGCGCCGACGTAGCCGAGGAACAGCGGCAGATGACCGGATCCGCCGCCTGTGACGATGCCGACGGTCCCCGGCTCCGACGATGCGCGCGCGATCGCCCTCGCGTCGTCGGACACCGCATGCAGTCGGTCGCCGTGGGCGAGCAGGATCCCCTCGATGACCTCGTCGACGAAGTCGTGCGGGTCGTTGATCAGCTTCGGCATCCGCTCAGCCCTTCGTCGCACCGGCCGTGAGGCCGCTCACCACATACCGCTGCGCGAGCAGGGCGATGATCATGACGGGAACCGTGATCACGACAGCCGCGGCCATGAGACCGCCCCAGTCGACGGCGGCGTAGCTCGTGAAGTTCACGATCGCCACAGGGAGCGTGCGGGTGTGCTGGTTGGACAGCACGAGAGCGAAGAGGAAGTTGTTCCAGCTGAAGATGAACGACAGGATCGTCGCGGTGGCGATGCCGGGCACGGACAACGGCAGCACGACGCGCACGAAGGCGCCGATCCTGCTCGATCCGTCGATCTGGGCGGCCTCCTCGAGTTCCTCGGGGATGCCGTCGAAGAAGCTCGACATGATCGCCACGACCAGCGGCATGGTGACGAAGACGTGGGTGAGGATCAGCACCGTGTAGGTGCCGACCAGCTGCATCTGCGAGAACAGGAAATACCACGGGATCAGCAGGCTGACCCCGGGGATGATGCGCGCCATCAGCAGGTAGGCGGTCGTGTTGGTCGCCTTGAACCGCGCGATCCCGTACGCGGCGGGGACGCCGATGACGAGAGCCAGCAGCGTCGCGCCCGTGCCCACCACGATGCTGTTGAGGATGATCGGCCCGAAGGCCTGGGCGCCGAACACGGTCTCGAAGTTCTTCAGGGTGGGCGTGAACGAGAACGTCCTGCTCGGATCGATGATCTCGAGGTTCGTCTTGAGGCTCGCCAGCAGCATCCAGATCAGCGGGGCGATGAACGCGATCACGACGGCGAGGATGCCGAGCGCGCGCGCCCAGCCGCCGACGACCTGCGCCGGTCGCCGCCGACGGCGCATCCGGACCACAGTGGAGGGGGAGGTCGAGGTGTTCACAGCTTCTCCGCTCTCTTGCGCAGGATCGCGATGACCAGCAGCACGAGGATGATGAGGATGAAGAACA
Organism: Microbacterium sp. NPDC097977; assembly: GCF_040302605.1. Taxonomy (NCBI): domain Bacteria; kingdom Bacillati; phylum Actinomycetota; class Actinomycetes; order Micrococcales; family Microbacteriaceae; genus Microbacterium; species Microbacterium sp. NPDC097977. The sequence goes on along the minus strand of NZ_JBEOUR010000034.1, from coordinate 9,633 downwards.
GCATCAGCAGCGCCGATGCGCGTCCGTAGCGGGAGTACTCGAAGGCATCGCTGTAGGCGAGGATGTTGAGCGTCTCCGCCTCGTTGCTGGATCCGCCGCCTCGGCCCTTCGTGGCGTAGATGATGTCGAACGTCTTGAGCGCGTCGATCGCACGCAGGATCGCCGCGGCGCCGATCACCGGAGACAGCAGCGGGAGCGTGATGTGGCGGAAGCGCTGCCACGCGTTCGCACCGTCGACGCGCGCGGCCTCGTCCGGCTCCTCGGGGAGGGTGGAGAGGCCCGCGAGCAGGATCAGGATGACCATCGGGGTCCACTGCCAGACGTCGATGAAGATCAGTGTGTTCAGCGCCGTGTCCTTGTCGGAGAGCCACCCCTGGGCGGGCAGTCCGATCGACTTCATGAGGACGTTGGCGAAGCCGATGGTCGGCTCGAAGATCACGAGCCACATCATGCCGACCGCGACGGGCGTCGCGACCAGCGGAAGCAGGATGAACACCCGCACGAGGCCCTGGCCACGGAAGGTCTTTCTCAGCAGCAGGGCGATGGCGAGGCCGATGACGAGTTCGAGGACGAGAGCGACGATCGTGAAGTACGCCGTGCGTCCGACAGCCGGCCAGAACCGGGTGACGTCGCCGAGCCAGTGCGCGTAGTTGTCGAAGCCGATGAACTCGAACGGCCGCGTGACGGCACCCTGCGCGTTGGTGAGCGACAGGAAGATCGTGTACCCGACCGGGAACGCGATCAGCAGAGTGATGAACACCACCGACGGGATGATCAGAATCCACTTCAGATTCGCATCGACCCAGTCGACGGGCTTGCGACGATAGGTCGTCACAGGCGGGCGGTTCTTGAGCGAGGTGCTCGACATCGTGGTCCTCCTCGACCAGCGGGGATGAGGGGGCGCCGCGCTCTTCGGTGCGACGCCCTCTCCCGGATTACTTCTCGGAGTCGACCAGGTCCTGGAACGCCGTGTTGGCGGTCTCCGCCGCCGAGGCGACGTCTCCACCCTCGATCGCGGTGATCGCGGGACCGCCGATGATCTCGCGAGCGGCAGCGACCTGCTCGAGCTGCGGGCGGTCGTGCCCGACACCGTCCTCGCCGATGTTCCGGATGATCTCGACGAGGCCGGCGGGGAAGCTCGCCGTCGCCGCGTCGTCATCCCAGGCCGACTGTCGCGCGACCGGCACGGTGGCGTCGGCGAGCATCTGCGTGGTGTTCTCCTCGTTCGTGACCCACTTGATGAACTCCCACGCGGCATCCTGCTTCTTCGAGAACGCGCTGATACCGACCGTCTGCGGCACGATGTTGTAGAACTTCGAGCCCGCCGGACCTTCAGGGAACCGTGCGAACGCGACCGAGTCGACGACGGCGGAGTTCGACTCGTCGAGGAACGTGTAGGCCTGGCTGTCGGCGTCGAGGTAGAACGCCGCATTGCCCTGCGCGAAGATCGCGGAGGCTTCGACCCAGCCCATGTTCGCGGCCCCTGGAGGGCCGTAGTTCTTCAGCAGGTCGCCGTAGAACTCGATGGCCTCGATCGCCTCGGGGCTGTCGATGGTGGCGTTGCCGTCTTCATCCTGGAAGTCGCCGCCGTAGCTGTAGATGAACGACGAGAGCTGGGTCACCAGGGGAACGCGGGCGCCGCGCATGGCGATGCCGTAGAAGCCGTTCTCCGGGTCGTTGAGAGCCTCGGCCGCCGCTTCGAGCTCGTCGAGCGTCTCGGGCGGCTCGATTCCGGCGGCCTCGAGCAGATCGGAGCGGTAGTACACGACGTGCCGCTCGGTCATCACGGGGACGCCGTAGACCACGCCGTCGAGCTGGACGGCCTCACGCGCCGCAGGCTGGAAGTCCTCCCAGTTCCACTCGGCATCCGACTCGACGTAGTCGGTCATGTCGGTGAGCCAGCCGTTGCGCGAGAACTCCCGCATGACGTCCTGCACCTGGTAGGCGAAGATGTCGACGTCGTCGGACTGCGCGTTGAGCTTGACCTTGAGCGTGTCGTTGAGCTGCTCGTTGCCGTAGGCCTCGATGTTGATCTTGACGCCGGTCTCGTCCTCGTACGTCGAGGCGAGGGTCTTCAGACCTTCGGTCCACGGGCTGTTCGCCGCGATGATCGTGAGATCGGTCACCTCGCCGTCGTCTGCAGCGGGGGTTCCGCCGCAGGCCGCGAGGCCGACGAGGAGTGCGCCGACCGCGGGGACCGCGAGGGCGGATCGCTGTGCTTTCCTGCTGAACATCTTCGTTCCTTATCTGTGGGGGTACTCGGGTGACCGGGTGGAGATCAGTTCGCGACGTGGACGGGGGTTCGTCCGGAGAAGACGTCGACGATCGCCTGGGCGGTGGCCCAGCCGATGCGGTCGTACGCCTCTTTCGTGTCGGCGCCCGCGTGGGGAGCCGTGACGACGGAATCGTGACGGAAGAGCGGGTTGTCGGGCGAGACCGGCTCATGCTCGAACACATCCAGGCCGGCACCCGCGATACGGCCGGAGTCGAGACCGCGCACGAGCGCGGCCTCGTCGACGAGTCCACCCCGGCTGGTGTTGATGAGCAGAGTCCCCTCGCGCATGAGGGCGATGAGCTCGTCGTCGACGAGATGGTGCGTCTCGGCGAGGTGGGGCACGTGGACGCTGACGATGTCGACGTCGCGCACGGCGTCCTCGAGCGACACGATGTCCACACCGGCCTTCGCCGCCGCGTCGAGATCGGCGTACGGGTCGTAGGCCTTGATCGTGAGGTCGAAGCCGGAGAGACGGGAGGCGAGGAGCCGTGCGATGGCTCCGAACCCGAGCAGACCGATCGACTTGCCGGCGAGCTCGCCGCCGACGTAGCGGTCCCAGCGCCCCGCACGCGCCGCCTCATCCATCCGAGGCAGTCGACGAAGCAGCGAGAGGATGAACCCGAGAGTCAGTTCCGCCACGGCCTCGGCGTTGCCACCCGGCACGTTGACGACGTCGATGCCCCGGGCGCGCGCGGCGGGCAGGTCGACGTTGTCGAGCCCGACGCCGAGCCGAGAGATGATGCGGAGAGCGGGAGCAGCGGCCAGAGCGTCCTGGTCGAACACCTCGACGCCCGCGACCGCCGCGTCGGCCGTGCCGATGTGCGCGAGCAGCTGCTCGGCGGTCCACGGCACGGTGGTCTGGTTCTCGATCAGCGTGAATCCGTGGTCGAGGAGGAGCTGCCTGCCACGCCCGCAGAGCTCCGCGTAGCGCACGGCTCCGACGATGACGGTGCGCCCTGCGCCGACCTCGGCTGTGCTGTCGTTCATCCTGCTGCCCTTCTGGAGGTGCGCAGCAGCGGAGGCCGGCGTCACCATCGACGATTTCTCAAAACTGTAAAACTGTTAACAATCAACATATGCCAGACTCATAGGCAGGTCAAGACACGATGGCGTGAACGGAGAGACATGAAAGCCCTACGACTCGTGGGCCCACGAACGTTGGAGTGGGACGAGCGAGAGATGCCCGTTCTCCGTCGGGGTCACGCGCTGGTCAGGATCGACCTCGTCGGCCTCTGCGGATCCGACCTCAGCTATTTCGTGAAGGGCGCGAACGGCGACTTCGAGGTCCGTGAGCCTTTCGTACTCGGGCACGAGATCGTCGGCACCGTCGTGGCTGCGGGCGACGACTCCGTCGGTGTCGGCGATCGCGTGGCGGTGCACCCCGTCTGGCCGTGCCCCCGCCCGGGTGAGCGCGAAGTGGCTGCAGATCTCCTCGAGGAGCCCCCGTCCTTCCTCGGCTCGGCATCGACGTGGCCGCACACCGACGGCGGCCTGCAGGAGCACCTGAGCGTGCGCACCGAACGGCTGCGGGTCATCCCGCCGGATCTCCCGTCCGCGACCGCCGTGCTGGCGGAACCCACCGCGGTCGTACTGCACGCCCTCTCACGCGCGGGCGATCCGACGGGGCTCGATGCGGTCGTGTGCGGTGCCGGCCCGATCGGGCTCCTCGCCGTGCTGGCCCTGCGGCGGGCCGGTGCTCGCCGCATCACGGTGACGGATGTGCGAAGCGCTCCGCTCGCGCTCGCCCGTCGGATCGGGGCGGACAGCACCGTCGATCTCTCCTCCGAGCTCCCCGCGGAGTCTTGCGCCGACCTCGTCATCGAGGCGAGCGGGGTACCGGCCTCCCTCGAATCTGCGGCGGCGATGGCACGAGTGGGAGGGACGATCGTGCAGCTCGGCATGCTGCCCCGCGATCAGCGCCCGATCGCGCTGTCGGCGATCGTGACCAAGGAGCTGCGCGTCATCGGGTCGCATCGTTTCACGGGAGAATTCGATGACGCCCTGCGACTCCTGTCGGCGACCCCGGAGGCCGCGGAGATCGTCACGACAGCGCGATCACTGGACGACACAGCCGAGGCCTTCGCCGCTGTGGGCGACCCGACCGTCACCGGCAAGGTGGTCGTCGACGTGAACGGGGTTCTGGGCCGACGCGGGTGACTCACGCCTGGACGGCGCGCGGCGACTCCGGCAGTGCGTCGCGCAGGTGCCCCTTGGCGAGCGTGAGGTGCAGCTGGAGGCGCTTGACGGCCGCGTCGGCGTCACCGAGGCGGACGATGTCGAGGAAGCCCTGGTGATCCGCCGTCGCGGCGGGGATGTCGGGGGTGTCGCTCATCTCGAACAGGATGGCGAAGGTGCGCTGGTAAGGCCGCCACGCCTCCATCAGGCGTCGGTTCTTGGAGATCGTGTAGAACGACGTGTGGAAGTCCATGTCCGCCTCGGCGAACATCTCGACGTCACCGACCTCACCCGCCGCGCGCATGCGGTCGACGATGCCCTGCATCGCATCCCACTCCTTGGCGCTCCCGCGGGCGACCGCGAGTCGGATCGCCAGCGATTCCAGCGCCTCGCGGAGTTCGTAGAGCTCCTCGACGCCCTCGATCCCCAACCCGCGGGTGTACAGCCTCTTGCGACGACTCTCCAGCAGGCCCTCGGACTCGAGGCGGCGCAGTGCATCGCGAATGGGGCCGCGGCTCACGTCGAAGCGCGTCGCGAGAGCGTCCTCGGCGAGATGCTCACCATGGGAGATGACCCCGGTGATGATCTCGACGCGCAGGCGGTGAGCGATCTGCTCGCCCATGCCCAGTGGTCGTGAATTCACCGATCCCCCCACTTCATCTGACAGTTAACAGTTATCCGAGTGTCACTCACCCGAGTGGGCGCCGTCAAGTCGCCCACTCGCCCGCACAGCGGATCCGCTCAGTCACGACGGTTACGGTGGCATCATGCGACTGACTGCCGATGCCGACCCCCGGCTGTGGATCCCCGTGACCGACTCGCTCGGATGGAAGGGCCGGCGGCACCGCAAGGCCGCGATCCGGATGCTGTTGGGGCAGGCGAACGCGGCACTCGGCGTCACCGAACGCCCCGGCTCGCGTCTCGGCGCCTGGGCGATGAGCCAAGCCGCTCCGCTGCTGATGCGTCGCGCGGCAGGCCGGGTGCTGGTGTGGACGTGGAAGGCCGACCCCGAGCTCGTCGTCGCGATGGCGACGGTGCAGACGCTGACGCCGGAGGTGCGCATCGCTCGCGCGTCGATGCCGATGGACTACGACGACACGGTCTCGTTCTCGAGCCGGTGGCTGGGGGCGGGCGAGAAGCTCGTGGTGCCGATGCCGCCGTCGCCGGCCACTCCTCCATTCGTGACGTACACATGGGACACGGGGACGCACCTCGTGACGCTGACGGCGGTGTGCAGCGACCGCGAGCGCTTCGGAACTCTCGACGGCGCTCTCGATGAGCTGGCGGGCAGCATCCGCGTGGCCGATGAGCTGACCGGGGGCGAGTCGCCCGAGGTTCTGCGGCTCGGGCCGGCCTGAACGTGCCCGGCACGCTCTGAGCGTGAACGTGCCCGGCCCCTGTCGGCGGCGCTCAGACCCGTAGCAGGGCACCGCGAACACGCGCCTTCCTCGGCAGACTGAGTCGTGGGGTGCGCCAGCGTTGTGCGGGATCCCACCATGCAGGTCCCCGCACCTGCGGGCGACCGTCTTTCATGCGGATCTCCCAGCCCGAGGCACCGAGGCTTCGGTGATGCCACCAGCACAACGGCACACCGTTGTCCGTATGCGTGGGCCCACCCCGAGCATGCTCGATCACGTGATGGATCTCGCACCATGACGCCGGAACGTGGCATCCCGGAATCAGACACTCCCTGTCGCGGGCGACGATCGCCCGTCGTTGATGCACCGTGAACACGCGATCCGTGGTCGTGAGGCCGACGATCCGCCCCTCATCCATCAGCACGCGTTGGATCGCTCCGGTGCAGCCGGCCTGCGCGGCAATGGAGATCGGAACGTGGGCACCGGATCCCTGGATCGTCGCCCACCCGCCGTTGTCGGCCGGTGCCGACGCGGTGTCTCCGAACGTGGCGCCTTCGCCATGACCAGCGTGTGAGGCGAGGTCTTTCGCATCGACGGTGACGACCAGAACCGGCGACGACCCGCCGAGGGTGGGCATGTCATTGTGGCGGGCAGCGATCGCGATGACCATCGCCACCGCGTCGTGGCGTTTCTGCGCCGCAGTGCGACCATCGATCACGCACCGCGGATCCGAATTGAACGGATCCTCACCGTCTGCGCCTGTGCCTGCTCCTGCATCTGCATCTGCATCTACGTCTACGTCTGTGTGTGCGTGTGCGCGTGCGCGAGAGTCCGCGTCCGCCCCGGCGTCGTCACCCGTGTCCGCGGCAGAGCCGTCGCTGGGCGCGAAGTGCACGCCGGGCATCGGAGGCCCGTCGCCTTTGGGGTTGAGGATCGCATCCATGATGAGCTGGAACTGCGCCGCCACGTCCGGGGTCAGATACCCGCGAATCGCGTGCACGCCGTCATGCAACCGACCGATCGTGATTCCGCGACGACGACAGGCCTCCTCGTCTTTCGGTTCTTCCCCATCGGGATCGAACATCGACGCGAGATCCTCCGCGAGCGCCTTCAGATCCTGCGCCGTCGGCGACGGACCAGGTTCATCCGCACCCGAGTCGTCATCGTCGGCGTCGATCTCGAGACCGTGCCCGCGGGCGCACCCCGCCAACGCGACATCCGCCGCCAGTCGCTGATCGATCGTGAGCCTCTCCCACACTTTCTCGATCGGCCCCGTCGCCGCAAGGAACCCGGCCACTCCGACCACCCCGTCGAGCAACGCGAGCCGCATCTCCGACCAGCGCGCAGGCATCCTCTCCCCTGCCAGACTCTCCGGACGCCGCACCAGATCGACGGCCCTGTCGACCCGGCTGGCGCCCCGCACATCGACCAGGAGCGTCCGCTGCAGCAACTCGTTGAGCCCCCGACAGCCCGCCGAATGCGGGAGTTCCCCCAGATCGGCCGTTGCGACGGTCTCCACGATCACCGCCTCGGCCCGCCGGAACACCGCCCCCGCACCCTGCAGAACAGCCACTCGCTGCGCGTCGGTCAGCCCCGCGAGCGCATCATCGGACAGCACCGTATCGAGGTCGGCGATGACCCGATCCAGAAGCTCCGTGGTGCTGTCCATACCCGCAAGTCAACCCGGAACCACCGACATTCGAGGCCCGAGAACCCTCTTATTTACCCCAGATCAGATGCGTATTCCAGTCTCCCGGAATGGGGCACCACAGGCCCTGCGGCGGTCGTCGCGACCCAGCACCCGAGACCCAGAGCCCAGGCCCCAGCACCCAGCACCCCCAGCCCACAGCACCCAGCACCCAGCCCGCAGACCCCAGTCCCCAGCACCCAGCACCCAGCACCCAGCCCCAGGACTCAGTCCAGCCCGCGCTCCGCGAGCCACTGCTTCGCGACGAGCACGGGCGCGCGCACGAGCCACGCATCCGCGATGATCTCGGCGAGCCGATCCTTCTCGACGGTGTCGAGCTGCACGAGCAGCCCCGGGTACCCGTCGAAATGCGGGATGGAGAACAGCCCGTCCGGTTCGGAGGCGAGCAGCGCGGCCTTCTCCTCGAGGCTCGCCACCCGCACCCCGAGCACCGGACCCTCGGGCCACTCGAGTCCGAGGTCGGCGAGCTGGCGCAGATCGACCTTGCTGGGACCGCGGATCCACGCGATCTGTCCGCTCGGCAGGCGCCACGACGGCTCTCCCGTGTGACCGCCGACGCGTTCGGTCACCCCCGGGAGCGCGAGCGCGATCTCGCGTACATCCTCGAGGGTGACCATTCGCCTATCGTCCTCCCGCACAGCGGCGACCACAATGGCCCGCGTCGACAGCCCGCGAGGCGGCAGAGCGCAGACTCAGCGCACGATACGCAGGGTGCGCACCTCGAACGGACGCAGGCGCAGTTCACCGCCGACGCGCGCGTCGTCGAGCGCGTCTTCGATCAGCGACACCTCGCGGATCTCCCGGTGGTCGAACTCGGCCGTGATCGACCCGATCGCACGACGACCGAGCGCCTCGTACAGTCGCACGATCACGTCGCCCGACCCGTCGTCCGCGAGCTTCACGCCCGAGACGACGATGCCCTCGCCGTGCACGGAGACGAGCGGGTCGACTTCGCGCGAACCACGCACGATCGCCGCCGGGCTGTTCATCGTGATGCCCTCGGCGGTCGCGATCGCGGCATCCGCTCCGATCACGAAGCCGACCGCGATCTCGTGCGGGCCGTGGTCGGTGTCGGGATCGGGGAAGCGCGGTGCGCGGAGCAGCGAGAGGCGCACGGTGGTCGCCACCGCGTCATCGGACACCTCACGGGAGGTGTCGTAGCCGTAGATCGAGTCGTTCACGAGGGCGACGCCGAAGTCCTGCTCGCGCACCAGCACGAACCGGTGCATCGAGGTCTCGAACTTCGCCGCCTCCCAGCTGGTGTTCGTGTGCGTGACCCGCGACTGGTACCCGAACTGGGTCTCGGCCTCGGTGTGCGTGGCCTGGATGTCGAGCGGGAACGCGAGCTTGAGCAGCTTCTCGGTCTCGTGCCAGTCGATCACGTTGCGCAGCTCCACCGTGCGCGAGGCCGGAGCGAGAGTGATCGTCTGCTCGACGGTCGACTCCGAGAAGGCTCGCGTGACGACGACCGTGGCGACGCCGTCGATGACGGATGCCGTGATCGACGCGACCCCGGTGAGATCCTCGACGCTGTTGCGGTAGTACTTGTCGATGTCCCACGCGTCCCACATGTTCGGGAAGTCCTGGTGCAGCTGGAACAGGTTCGCCGCGCGCCCCTCCGCCACGACCTCGCGGCCCGACGCCCTGTCGACGGCCGACACGATGAGTCCCTCGGCGGAGATGAGCACGGAGACCAGGTCGTTCTCGAGACGCCAGCCGTCACCCTCCTCGGCGAGCGCGACATCCGGCTCGGCGCGCGCCTCGAGGAACGCGGCGCCGAGAGCCCGGCCCTCTCCGACCGAACTCGGCACGAACCGCAGCTCGCGGTCTCCGTCGCCGGCGAGCGAGCGACGGGCGGATCCGGCGAGCGTCTGCGCCTCGTCGATCACCCGGGACAGCACCTCGGACGCCTCACGATGCACCCACGCGATGGACGTGCCGGGAAGGATGTCATGGAACTCGTGCAGCAGCACGGTCTCCCACAGGCGGTCGATCTGCGCGGTCGGGTACTCGGCACCGGTGCGCACGGCATCCGTCGCCGCCCACAGCTCGGCCTCGACCAGCGCCTGCTCGGCCCAGCGATGCAGGGCCTTGGTGGCGTGCTGGCTGGTCAGGGT
>NZ_JBEOUR010000033.1:0-36830 GCF_040302605.1 Microbacterium sp. NPDC097977 | reverse complement strand
GGCGTCGCCCACGACACAGATGTCGCGCCGGTCGCCCAGCCAGAGCTCGAGCAGACGGTTCTGCAACGGCGACACGTCCTGATACTCGTCGACCGTGAAGTGCCGATACTGCTCGTGCACCGACGCCGCCACACGGGACTCCGCCTCCAGCATCCCCGCGCACGCCAGCAGGACGTCTTCGAAGTCCAGCTGATGCCGTTCGTCCTTCAGGGCCTCGTAGCGCTGCTGCAGCTCCACCAGCTGCTGCGTGTCGACACCGCTCACCGACCGCCCGAGGGCCGCGTGCGCGTCGACCGAGAGCATCGACACCTTGCGCCACTCGATCTCGGAGGCGATGTCGCGCAGCGTGGCGGTGCTCGGGCGCAGGCGCATGGCGTCGGCGGCCTGCCCCAGCATCCGCACCTTGTTGTCGATGATCGACGGAGCGGGAGCGCCCGCAAGGGTCGGCCAGAAGAAGTTCAGCTGCGCCAGAGCGGCCGCATGGAAGGTCCGCGCGGCGACGCCCTCGACGCCCAGCGCCCGCAGGCGCCCCCGCAGCTCTCCCGCCGCCTTGGCGGTGAACGTCACCGCCATCACGCGCGAGGGCGAGTACGCTCCGGTGTCCACGCCGTGGGCGATCCGGTGGGTGATCACGCGGGTCTTCCCCGTGCCGGCGCCCGCGAGCACCGCGACAGGTCCGCGCAGCACGGATGCCGCCTCCCGCTGCCGTTCGTCGAGTGCGTCGAGCGCGCTCACGCGCGCTCCTCGAACCACGACACGATCAGCGCACGGGCGATGGACGACGGGCCAGGAAGGCCGACGGGTCCGTCACCGGCGAGAGCGGAACCGATCTCCGCCCGGGTGAACCACCGCGCGTCGATGATCTCCTCGCCGTCCGGACGCACATCGCCCTCGTCGAGGACGACCGCACGGAAGCCCAGCATCAGCGAGCGGGGGAAGGGCCACGGCTGCGAGGAGACGTAGCGCAGAGAGGCCAGTCGGACGCCGGACTCCTCTTCGAGCTCGCGGTGCACGGTGGCCTCGAGCGACTCCCCCGCCTCCGTGAATCCCGCGAAGCAGGAGTACATGCGGCCTCCCCAGTTCGCGTTGGCGCCGAGCAGCAGACGCTCGCCGTCGGCGCTCTCCACGGCCACGATGACCGCGGGGTCCGTGCGCGGGAAGTGCTCGCGCCCGCAGACGAGGCAGTGCCTCGACCACCCCGCCTGTCGGAGCTCGGTGCCTCCGCCGCACGACGGGCAGAACGGCGCGTCCCGCAGCCAGCCGCCCAGGGCGAGAGCCTCGATGAGCAGCTCGGTCTCGTCGGCGGCGAGGCGGGCACCCAGATCGCGCAGACCCAGCCACATCTCATCCGGGGCCGTATCGACGCTCTCGGTCTCGGGCTCAGGCGGCAGGACGGCCAACAGGATGGCGTGGCCGTCGGGGTCACGACCCAGCAGAGCCCAGGTGGCGTCGACGATCTCCTCTGCGGGAACCCGTAGGAGCGCGGCATGATCGACGTCGCCGTCCGCGATGCGCACCCGACCGCCACGCGTGGCGATCACCCGGGTCGTGCGGTCGGCGCGGAGCCGGTCGATGAGTCCTGGCTCGCCCCTCAGGTCCGCGGCGCGGTCGAGAGACGTGGTCTTCATGGTCATCGGCTCCCTCTCTCACGGGCGTGGCGGAAGCGGGACCGCCCCTGCGTCCACCTACCCTGGGGGTATGCGACGCTCTCCTTTCACTCTAGCCGCGGCGGTGACTGCCGCACTGCCGGGCGCGGAGGTGACCGGAGCCCGCGCGCTGAGCGCCGACGGCGACGGACGCTTCGATTCCGCCGTCGCCACGCTCGCCGATGGACGCGAACTCGCGATCCGCGTCGCGGACGACGACGAGACCGCCAGTGAACTCGCCGCAGAGGCGCTCGCGCTTCGCGCGCTCACGGCCGGTGCGCGCGCGATGCTGCCCTTCCGCGCGCCCGAGTACATCGGCGAGACCCGTCTGGGCGACTCCCGTGCGCTCGTGACCGAGTTGCTGCCCGGATTCCAGATCGAGGCGGCCATGGTCCCGGCGGGACGCGGCGCGGCCGAATCGATGGGCACCGCGATCGCCGCCGTGCACACCCTGCCGACGTCGGTCGTGCGCGGAGCCGGCCTCGCCACCCGCTCGGCGCAGGAGAGCCGCGACGAGCTCATCCGCCTCGTCGATGCCGCGGCATCCACCGGTCGTGTCCCGGCCCGCCTGACGATCCGCTGGCGCGACGCCGTCGCGGACGACGACCTGTGGCGTTACGAGTCGACCGTGGTGCTCGGGGGCGTCCAATCCACCTCCTTCCTCTTCCGCGACGACCCGGATCTCGGCCCCGAGGTCACCGGTCTCATCGGCTGGCACTCGCTGTCCGTCGGCGACCCCGCCATCGACCTCTCGTGGCTCTCGGCGGCCCCCGACGCGGCGGATGACGTGCATGCGGCGTACGCCAGGGCCGCCGACCGCGGCACCGACGCCGCACTCGAGGTCCGTGCGCGGTTGCACGCCGAGCTGGAGTTCGCCCGCTGGCTCGTGCACGGCGACTCGCTGCGTCGGCAGGACATCGTCGATGACGCCGCCGCGCTGCTCGAGTCGCTCGCCGACGGCCTGCACGACGACGACCTCGGCGTGATCGCCTCGCGACGTGACGGTGTCGACTCGGCACTCGACGCATTGGACCGGGTGCCTGCCGCCGCCGTCGCGGACGTGGACACGTCGATGCAGACCGATGCGTACAACCCGAACGAGCTGTGGCACGACGAAGACGCCACCGGAGACATGTCCGATGCCGCTGCAGAGGCCGCGCGCCGTATGCAGGTGGGCAGCCTCGCGACCGAGGACCTCTCGTCCGTGCGCGCGGACGAGCACCGGGATCAGGCACCGGGACGCCCGGGTGACGCGCAGCGCAGTGACGATGCCGTCGATGCGCGCCCGTCGGGTGACACCGCCTACGGATCGGACGAGTCGTCCCCCGAGGACGAGGCTCACCCCGAGGACGAGGCTCAGCGCGCGGCGCGTGCTGCGCTCCAACGCTGGAAGAGCTCGGACTCGGAGTAGATCCGATCACCGCGGATGATCAGGTCGTCGGCGACGTAGTAGAGCGCCACGTCGATCTCCTCGAGCGGCACCCCGAAACGGCGATGGTAGGCGAGCCGGTAGAGCGCGAGCTGCAGCATCCGCTCCTCTCTCTCCTGCGCCGTGCGCGGGGCCTTTCCCGTCTTCCAGTCGACGATCTCGATACGACCACCGCGGTCCTCCCTGCGGTACACGGCGTCGAGCTTGCAGATCACGATGTGGCCGTCGTCGCCCGAGGCCGCGCCTCCCCCGAGTGCGAAGTCGATCTCGATCTCGACGGCGAGGGGCTGCCGTCCCGCCCATTCGCTGCGCTCGAAGATCTCCTGGAGCGTCTCGAGATCGGCCGCATCCGCCGGCGAGACCACCGCGCCTCCGATGTCCTGCCCGAAGGGGGCGTCGTCTTCGTCGTCGATCTCCCAGAGGGCCTCGTCGACGCGCCGCCCCACTCCGACGAGTTCGCTCCGACGCTCCACCCAGGCATGGAAGAGCGTGCCCAGACGGGTCTGCCGGTACGGCCGCTCCGGCATGGGGCGGACGATCGATGACAGCGTGCCGCCGAAGTCCGTGACGTAGTCCTTGAAGCGAGAGGCGGGGACGCGGGTGGGCGGCGGTGCGTCGGTCCCTCGCATGCGCGCGGCTCGTTCGGCCAGGAGCCTCGACAGCTCGGGAGAGGCGGCCGGCTCGCTCTCTGCGGCCGCCCGAACCGCCGATGCCGCGGCCTCCACGACCCGTCGACGCGCGCCGAGGGGATCGAGCGGCCAGGTCAGCGTCGCCCCCGGCCCCTCGTAGGGGTTCTCGTCGGGGTCGACCGGATCCACCGGTTCGAGGCCGAGGATCTCCATCGCCTCGACGAGATAGGCGCTCGGCACCCGCGGCGACTTCTGCCCGGCCCAGTGCGAGCCGCTCAGGAGCAGATCCGTGCGGGCGCGCGTCACGGCGACGTACGCGAGCCGTCGCTCCTCCTGCTGCTGATAATCGCGGTACGCGTTCTTGAAGCGGCGAAGCGCCCCACCCTGAGGCTGCGCCTTGGATATCCCGCCCGACAGCGACGACTGGGCGAGCGCCTGGCGCCTCTTCGGATCGGTCTCGTCGCCGACGGCGGACTCCGGGTCCCAGTCGAAACGCGGCAGCGCATCGCGGTCGCCGCGCAGCGCGAACGGCACGACACCGAATCCGAACCATCCCGACGTGTCCGAGACGCGGCCGGGGAGCTCATCGGCCACCAGCCTCACGACCGCGACCGAATCCCATTCCAGCCCCTTCGAGCCGTGGATGGTCAGCAGCTGCACCACTCCCGGCTCCGGGGGTTCGGGGCGCGGCATCAGCTCGTCGGTGCTCTCGGCCTTGTCGAGCCAGGCGAGCAGGCTGCCGATCGTGCCTCGCTCGTCGGCCGACAGGAATGCGCGCACCTCGTCGGAGAACGCGCGCAGCTGCGTGGCCGCGACCCGTGCGGGGCCGCGGGTCTCGTTCGCCGCGAGTTCGATGTCGAGTCGCAGCTCGAGCTCGATCAGACGGATCAGCTCGGGGATCGGCTGGGAGGTGGCTCGACGCAATCGCTCGAGCATCTCTCCGGCGGCGCGGATGCGTGAGCGCCCCATCGCGCTGATGCCCTCGAGCAGTCGGTAGTCGTCGCGCACGGCGCGGACGATGTCGACCGCATCGACGATCGACACGGCTTCATCCGCCCCGCGGGACGAGCGCAGTCGCACGCGCACCTCTTCGGGCAGGGGCATCATCGCGGTGTCGCGTTCGGCGAGCGTGCGCCCGAGATCGTAGAGCGCCGCCATGTCGGCCACCCCCACCGCGAAGCGCGGTCCGGTGAGCAGCCGTATCAGCGCCGATCCCGCGGTCGGGTCGTGCACGACCCGCAGCGTCGAGACCACGTCGACCACCTCGGGCGTGGTCAGCAGCCCGCCGAGGCCGAGGATGCGGTGCGGTATCCCCCGCGCCGCGAGGGCGGCCGCGAACGTCTGCATGTGGCGCTTCGACCGGAACAGGATGGCACCGGTGTGCGGTGAGCCCGACACCGCGGCGTGCGCGACACGGCGATCGGCGAACCAGTCCGCGACCTGCTCCGCCTCGTCATCGACGGTGAAGGGGAACCGCACGTCCACCGCCCCCGCTCCCGCTCCGGGGCGAGGCTCGAGCGGTGGCACGTCGAGCGCGGGACGCCGCAGCGGCTCGAGAACGCGGTTCGCGACGTCGAGGATGCGGGTGTCGTTGCGCCAGCTCGTCATCAGACTGTAGGTCTGCGCGTCCTGCGAGGCACTCGAGAAGGTGCGGGAGAACGCGTAGAGGTTGTCGGCGCTCGCACCGCGCCAGCCGTAGATCGACTGGTGCGGGTCGCCCACAGCCATGACCGCGGAGTCGCGGAACAGCTCGGCGAGGAACCGCGTCTGGATGACGGAGGTGTCCTGGTATTCGTCGAGCAGCACCACGCGATGCTGCTCGCGCAGGGCGGCACGCACATCCGGTGCCGACTCGACGATGTCGTAGGCGCCGCCGACCTGGTCGGCGAAGTCCAGCACCCCCCGGCGCTCCTTCTCGGCGATGTACTCCCGCACGAGTTCGGCGAGGGCTTCCAGGCTCCGGAGGTTGCTCGCCGCCTTCTCGACGTCGGCATTGCCGCGGTAGGGCTCGAACTGCCCGGCCTGCTCTCGGGCGAGGGCGACGGCGCGATCGAGGTCGACCCTGTGGTCGAGCACGTCGCCGGCCAGGCGCTGCACGGCGTCGATCACCGTGCCGAGCGCGAAGTCGATGTCCTCCAGCTCGGGCAGGTCGGAGCGGAGCACGACCTCGCGCGCGAGCATCCAGGACGCCGCCTGGCTGAGCATCGCGACGTCCGTGTCACGACCGATGCGAGCGGCATGCTCCCGCACGATGCCGTCGGCGAAGGCGTTGTAGGTCGACACCGTGGGCCGGATCATCAGCTCCTCGGCGGCGCGCGGCGTGGCCGGATCCCAGCCCGTGCCGTGCTGCGCCGCGAGCTCGTCGAGCACGTGCAGACGCACCAGCTCACGCTGCCGTCCCGGTGCCGCGTCGTCGACGCGTCGGAGTGCGCCGGACGACACGATCTCGGGCAGGAACGGCAGCAGTCCGCGCCGTCCGTACTCATCGATGACGGCCAGCCGTGCGCCGATGCGCTCGGCCAGCTCGCCGGCGGCCTTGCGTGTGAAGGTGAGTCCGAGGACCTCGTCTCGACGCACGTGACCGTTCGCGACGAGCCACACGACACGACCCGACATCGTCTCGGTCTTCCCGCTGCCCGCGCCCGCGACGACGAGAGCGGGCGTCGGCGGCGCTTCGATCACACGCTGCTGCGCGGGAGTGGGGGGCGGCTGCCCGAGCGCGGCCGCGACGTCCGTCGCGGAGATCCCTCGTGTGCCTGGCCAGTGTCCGATCTCCGCGGCGGCGGCCACCGGCACCGCGTCGAGGCTCACGAGCTCACCGCCGGCACCGTATGGATGCGGCACGGATTCACCCGACGCTGCGTGTCGGCGCAGTGCGACTCGACCTGCGCGGTGAAGCTCGACGCCGACATCCCCCTCGCCGCCTCGCCGACGCGCCGGAGGAACGCTTCTCTGGCCTCATCGCCCAGGGTGTGCTGGTGAGCCACCCGGTAGTCGCTCTTCGCCAGCGTCTTCGAGACGATCACGAGGCGGGCCCCCGCGAGCGCATCTGCGGGCGCGCCCTCGATGAGTCCCTGCTGCACGGCGACCTGATACGCCGCGAGCTGCGCGTGCTCGGTCACGGCAGGGTCTGACTCGGGATCGCTCCGCCCGGTCTTGAGATCGACGACGACCACCCGCTCGCGACCCGCGTCGCCCTCGATGGGCTGCCACTTCTGACCTCGTGCATGAGGATGATCACCCGCCCCCGGCGGGTACAGCTCGACACGGTCGATGTAGCCGTGGATGACGGCCCGGTTCGCGGCGTCTTCGTCGACGGGGTGCACGCCCGGCGGGGCGTCGGTGTCGCCGGCGACGTCGACCGCGAACCGGAACTCCACCTCGCTGGCGAGCTCCCGGCCGCCGTCGCGGCGCACATCACCGAGATAGGTGTGCAGGCGATCGACGAGGATGTCGGCACGTCGGCGCTCCTTGCGTCCGATCCACGCGGTCTCGAAGTCGAGCTCCGGCCAGTGCTCGGCCACGACCTCCCGCATCCGCTCGAGGTCACCGTCGGGCACCTTCTCCATCGCCTCGTGGATGATCGTGCCGATGCCCGCGGTCGGAGGCATCACCGTGTCGCCGCCCAGCGCGGAGACCGCCCAGTTCAGACCGCACTCCTCGTACGACTCCATCCTCGACGGCGACACGCGGGCGCCCTCCGTCGCGAGGTCTCGCAGCGCGCTGACCGTCGACGGCGCCGCGATGCCGTACCAGTCGGCCGGGTCCGCTCCGGGGACGCCCTCCCTCGCCAGCACGGCGAGCTGACCTGCGGCCTCGCGTCGATCCGCCGCCGACGCGGAGGAGGTCAGCACTCGTCGGTGACGGGCGACGAGTCCGCGCAGGGTGAGCGGATGCTCGGCGGAGGCGTGCAGGCCCGGGGGCTCGGGTGGCGGGAGGAAGGCGAAGAACGGGCTGGGGGTCAGATCGTCGTCGTCGACCGCGGTGATGAGGAGCCGCCGCTGCGCCCGCGAGATGGCGCGCACAAAGAGTCGCAGCTCGTCGTGGAGTGCGGTGCGGCGGCGATCGAGGACACCCGGCGCGTGCTCCGCCGTCCCGGTCCTCGCCGCGATGAGCGCATCCGCCAGACGCCAGGTCTGCAGCAGTCCGCCCCGCAGACGCACGTTCGGCCAGATGCCGTCCTGCACCCCGGCGACCACGACGGCGTCGTATTCGGTGCCGAGCGCCGTGGCGGGCGTGAGCAGGGTCACCCTGCCCGGCCGGTCGGGGCTCGAGAGGGAGTCCTCGGGGACCTCGCTGTCGAGCACGTCGCGCACGAACACCTCCGCCCTCTCGTTCGGGGTGCGCTCGACGAAGCGCTTGGCGGCGCCGAACAGGGCGACGAGCGCGTCGAGGGCGCGTGCGGTCTCGGCACCGCTCGCCTGCAGCGACATCTCGCGCCAGGCGATCTGCAGCTTCCGCCCGTCGACCGCGCGTGCGGCGTCCCAGACCCGCCAGAGCAGGTCGTGGATCGTCTCGCCCGCCGCGGCCCCCGCCGACACCTCGGCGACGGTCTGCGCGAAGCGCGCCGCCGTGCGGGACTCCTGGGCGTCGATCAGCTCGAGGTGCGCCGGTGCCGTCAGCGCCTGCACCAGCAGTTCGCGCGCCGGAGTAGACCCGCCGTGCCCGAGCTCGAGATGCCGCAGCCGCGCGCGCAGCCGCCGGAGCCCGATCGCGTCCATCCCGCCGAACGGCGTGCGCAGTGCCTCCTCCCAGTCCTGCGCGGTGCGCTCGTCGGGAGGAATGAGCGCCAGGCGGACGACCCCCACGATGTCGCGCACGACCGACTCGCTGCCGAGCGGTCGCTGCACCCCCGCCGCCCTGGTCGGGATCTCCCGTGCGGCGAGCTCGGCCTCGAGCTCGCTCACCTGGCGGGTGTCGTGGGCGATCACCGCCATCCGGTCCCAGGGCACGTCGTCGCTCAGATGCCATCCGCGCATGACCCCCGCGATGCGGTCGAGCTCCTCGTAGGGAGAGGGAGCCACGAATGTCGCGACCGTGGCGGGCGTCTCCGTCGCATCCGGCGGCAGCGGCGCTCGGCGGTGCTCGACGCGCCCCGAGACGCCGATCGCCTGGGTGACCGTGCGCGTGAGCGCGGTGAGTGCGGGCTCCTGACGGTGGGTGTCGTCGAGCACGTGCACCGCGCCGAGTTCCGCGGCGAGGTCGGCGAAGAGCTCGGGACTCGCACCGCGGAACGCCCCCGAGGAGATGTCGGGGTCGCCGAAGGCGAACACCGCGATCCCGCGTCGCCGCAGGGCCTGCACGACGGCCACGCCCCCGCGCGTGAGCTCCTGAGCGTCGTCGATCAGCACCACGGCCAGGTCGGAGAGCGGTCCGAGAGCCGCCGCGTCGGCGGTCTGCAGGATCGTGCTGGCCTCGGCGAGAAGATCGGCCGCGTCGCGATGGGAGGCGCGCGCCATGTCGAGCACCGCCCGGTACTCGACGAGGAAGTCGGCGGCCGCCGTCCAGACCGGATCGCCCGTCGCCCGCAGTTCGGCGGGCCGGGCGCCGAGCTCGACGCAGGCGTCGATGAACGCCCGCAGCTCCGAACGGAACCCCTTCGATGCCCGGACGGAGGGACTCAGGGCCTCGGGCCAGTCGATGTGCGCGTCTTCGGTGTCGCCCGCGAGCAGCTCGGAGATCAGCCGGTCCTGATCGGCACCGGTCAGCAGCGCCGGCGGCTCCGCTCCGGCGCGGACCATCGCTCCGCGCACGATCTGGAAGGCGAAGGAGCCGAGCGACCGGGCCAGCGGTCCGGGGGTGGCCTGGGCGATGCGCACACCGATCCGGTCGCGCAGCGCGGTGGCGGCCTGTCTGCTGGGCGTGAGCACGAGAACCTGCTCGGGACGCATCCCGACCGTGTCGAGGAGCCGCACCACGCGCTCGGTGAGCGCGCGGGTCTTGCCCGTGCCCGGCGCACCGATGACGACTGCGGATGCCGTCGCATCGGCGCCGATCACGGCGTTCTGCGCGGCATCCTCTGTCATGTCCTCCACGCTACTGGGGCCCGGGGACATCGTCGGCTCCGGCGATCCGGCACCCCTGTGCGCTCAGGGCGAAACCGGGCGTGCGGAGGATCCCCGCCGGTCCGCGCCCGGTAGAGTTGGGCGCAGTCGTCGACCTCCGTGGTCGACTCGACCGCAGCATCGTCGACTGGAAAACAGGAGTACGCGTGGAAATCCGCATCGGCATCACCAACACCGGCCGCGAGCTCAGCTTCGAGACCGCCTCGAGCGCGGACGAGGTCCGCAGCCAGGTCTCCTCGGCTCTCGAGCAGAACACGGCCCACCTGAGCTTCTCCGACGTCAAGGGCAACTCGTACCTGGTCCCGACCGCGAACCTCGCGTACATCGAGCTCGGCACCGAGGAGTCCCGTCGCGTCGGCTTCTTCGCCTGACACCGCGATGTACATCCTGCTCGCACTCATCGGGGCGTGCGTCCTCGGCGTCGCCGCCCATTTCCTGATCGGCGGGCGGGAGCTCCGAGGAGTCGCCCTGACCCCGGCGATCGCCACAGCTCTGTCCGCTGTCGTCTACACCGGGCTGCAGTGGCTCGGCGTCGGCGAGGACAACCTCTGGCTGTGGGTCGCGAGCGTGCTCGGCTCCGTCGTGGTCGCCGCGGCGCTGACGATCGCCATCGTCGCGGCGCGCACCCGAGCGGATGCCGAGAACAAGGCCGCCCTCGGCATCTGATCCCGGCGCGACCGCCCAGCCCGGGAGTCGATCAGGACGCGAGTCCCATCGCGTCCATCCGCCGGGCGTGAGCACCCATGAGCTCGGTGTAGACCAGTTCGACCCTGTCCTCGCTCATCGCCGCGAGCTCGGGCTGACGCAGAGCCGACCGGCACACGAGGATCGTGTCGCCGACCAGGCGGCGCGCCCACATCGACAGCAGCGAGCGCCATTCCCCGTCTCCGTCGATCGTCTCCTGGATGATCGCGACGATCTCGTGCCTGGCGTCGTCCTCGCCGAGGATCGCGGCGACCCGCTCCCCCGTCTCGCCGTAGCTCGAGGCGAGTGCGAAGTAGAAGTCGTCGAGCATCCCCGCCGTGATGTAGACGGCCAGGAGCGTCTCGCGCGGCCGTGCGCCGATCGTCTTGCGTCGGAACGCGTCGAGGTTCTCGCGGAACGGCAGCATGAGCTGCGTCGGGTCGTCGCCGCGCGCGGCGATGAGGTCGACGATGGCCCGGTGCTTGGTCAGGGCGGCGCCCGCCGCTCGGGAGAGGGACTCCTTCTCGCTCAGCTCGGGGGTCGCTCTGATCAACCGGGTGAGCGTCTCGAAGTAGCCGAGCTGCAGATAGGCGGCCTGCCCGAGGAATCGCGGCAGCTCGGGGGCGAGCTCGGCGAAGTCGACGCGGGTCGCCGCACCCTGATCACCGCGACTGCGCAACGTCATCGTGCGTCGGGGCGCCCTACGCCTCCAGAACCAGTTCACCACGGGCTTCACATTACTCGGACGACGCGCACTTCCTGTCCGGGCGACCCCCTCGGGTAGGCTGTCGTTGTCCCCGCCGTCGGAGCGGGGCCCGCGCCTGTGGCACAAGAGACGGCGTGGATCCGTGAACATGGCGATCTTCGCAGGTCGCCGGACAGGCATCTGAACATTGACTACCTTCGCTGATCTCGGAATCGATCCGGACATCGTCGACGCACTCGCCGCCAAGGGCATCGTCGACGCCTTCCCGATCCAGGAGCAGACCATCCCCCTCGGCCTTCCCGGCCAGGACATCATCGGCCAGGCAAAGACCGGAACCGGCAAGACCTTCGGCTTCGGCATCCCCGTCGTCCAGCGACTGGGGCTGAACCCCGAGCACGGCGTCAAGGCCCTCATCGTGGTGCCGACGCGTGAGCTCGCGGTGCAGGTGTACGAGGACATCGACCTGCTGACCAGCAACCGCTCGACGAGCGTCGTCGCCATCTACGGCGGCAAGGCCTACGAGGGCCAGATCGACCAGCTCAAGGCCGGAGCGCAGATCGTCGTCGGCACCCCCGGTCGACTCATCGACCTCGCGGGTCAGCGACTGCTCGACCTCTCGAACGCGACCGAGGTCGTTCTCGACGAGGCCGACAAGATGCTCGACCTCGGCTTTCTCGCCGACATCGAGAAGATCTTCCAGAAGGTCCCCGCGGTGCGTCACACCCAGCTGTTCTCGGCGACCATGCCCGGACCGATCGTGGCGCTCGCGCGCCGGTTCATGACGAACCCGATCCACATCCGCGCGAACGACCCCGACGAGGGGCTCACGCAGGCCAACATCAAGCACCTCGTCTACCGCGCGCACTCGCTCGACAAGGATGAGATCATCGCCCGCATCCTGCAGGCGGAAGGTCGCGGCAAGACCGTGATCTTCACCCGCACGAAGCGTGCGGCGCAGCGCCTCGTCGACGAGCTCGGCGACCGCGGCTTCAACGTCGGCGGCGTGCACGGCGACATGGGTCAGGATCAGCGCGAGCGCTCGATGGCCGCGTTCAAGGCCGGCAAGCGCGACGTGCTCGTCGCGACCGATGTCGCGGCCCGCGGTATCGACGTCGACGACGTGACCCACGTCATCAACCACACGATCCCCGACGAGGACAAGACGTACCTGCACCGTGCCGGCCGGACCGGCCGCGCCGGCAAGACCGGCATCGCGGTGACCTTCGTCGACTGGGAGGACCTGCACAAGTGGGCGCTGATCAACCGCGCCCTCGAGTTCGGTCAGCCCGAGCCGGTCGAGACCTACTCGTCGAGCCCGCACCTGTTCGAAGAGCTGAACATCCCGGCGGGCACAAAGGGACGCCTCGTGTCCGCACCCAAGACGCAGTCGGTGAAGACCGAGCGGTCGCCGCGCCCCGAGCGCGCCGCCGTCGTAGCAGCCGAGGGCACGGACGAGGGCGGAACCCGCCGTCGTCGGCGTCGCCGCGGCGGCGCGAACCCGGTGGGTTCGACGTTCGCGGAGGGCGCGGAGACGACGACCTCGACGGATTCGCCGTCCGACTCGTCGGCCGACCGCAGCGCCGAGGGCGCCGGAACGCACGACGGCGCCGGCAAGGAGCACCACGACGGAAAGCCCGCTCCGGCTCGTCGCCGTCGCCGCCGCCGCGGCGGCTCGGGGGGCGCGGGAGCAGCTCCGGTCGTCGGCGCCTGAGCGCCACCCCGACGGATCGATGAGAGGGGCGGATGTCGCAGACGCGGCATCCGCCCCTTCGTCTTCCTTTCAGGGATACCGCGGCGACGACCCGGAGGCCCGCTCGATCAACCGCTCCACCATGGCATCCGCTGTCGTGTTCTCGCCCGGGAGGTTCGGCTTGCCGGTGCCGTGGTAGTCGCTGGAGCCGGTGACGATCAGGTCGTGCGCGGCGACGACCGCGCGCAGCGTCCTCTTGCCGGCTTCGGTGTTCTCGCGGTGGTCGATCTCGAATCCGCCGAGGCCCGCGGCGATCAGCGTCTCGAGGAACGACACCGGCATCATGCGGTCGCGTCCGACGGTGACCGGGTGCGCGATGATCGCGACTCCCCCGGCATCCGTGATCAGCCGCACCGCGGTCAGCGGATCGGGGGCGTAGTGCGGCTCGTAGTGTCCCTCACGCGGATGCAGGATGCCGTCGAACGCCTCTGTGCGGTCCTTGACGATCCCGCGGGCGACGAGCGCATCGGCGATGTGCGGCCGGCCGACGGTGGCATCCGGCGTCGTCTGGGCGAGGACGTCGTCCCAGTCGAGGTCGTAGTCGCGCCCGATGCTGCGGACGATGCGCTCCGCGCGCCCGATGCGGTCGTCGCGGATCCGATCGGTCTCGGCCCGCAGCGCCGGATCGAGCGGATCGAACAGGTAGCCGAGCACGTGCACGCTGCGCCATTCGTGCTTCGCGGAGAGTTCCATGCCGGGGATGAACGTCATGCCCAGCTCGGCCGTCGCCGCGGCGGCCTCGTCCCACCCGGTGGTGCGGTCGTGGTCGGTCAGCGCCATCGTCCGCACGCCGAATCGCTGCGCCTGGCGCACCACCTCCGCCGGCGGTTCCGTGCCGTCGGAGTGGTTGGAATGCATGTGCAGGTCGGCGGGACCGGCGAAGCGGGCGGAACGAGCGAGAGCCATCCTCCGAGCGTACCGACGACAGCGCGGCCCGGGGCTCCGTGCTCACCGCGGCAGGGTCTTCACAGCGACGCCTTCTAGGCTGGAGCGGATGCTTCGACTACTGGGGATTCTCGTCACGGTGCTGCTCGCGATCGCGACGGCGATCGCGGTGTGGCCGCAGTTCTTCCACCTCGAGCAGACCTACCCGTTCGCGCAGATCGTCGCGGCCAGGGGCGTCGTGCTCGCGGCCTTCCTCGTGGCCGCGGTGGTCGCTCTGCTGCTCCTGCTCGCCAGGCCGCTGCGCGGCTTCGCGGCGTCCGTGCTGATCATCGCGCTGATCGGCGCCGGTGCGACGGGACTCATCGGGCTCCAGCGCGGATTCGGCGGCGACACGCTCCCGGCGGCGACCGACACGAGCATCCGCGTGCTCACCTGGAACACCGCGGGCGACGAGGTCTCGGCCGACGAGGTGGCGGGGCAGATCCTCGAGCGCGGCGCCGACATCGTCGCCCTCCCCGAGACCACGGAGGAGGTCGGCGAGCAGATCGCCGTGTCGCTGCGGGATCAGGGGCATCCGATGTGGGTGCATCACGTGCAGTTCCAGCCGGATGTCGTCGACGGTCCGAAGTCGTGGCACACCACGGTCCTCGTCTCCCCCGACCTCGGCGAGTACTCGGTGATCCCGTCGTCGGAGGACGGCTCGAACAACACCGGCTCCGTCCCCAGCGTGGTGCTGATGCCGGTCGACCCGAACGCCGGAGGACCGGCGATCGTCGCCGTGCATGCCGTGGCACCGCGCATGGAGGACATGGCGCAGTGGCAGAGCGATCTGCGCTGGATCGCCGATCAGTGCCCGACGGGCGACTTCATCCTCGCCGGCGATTTCAACGCCACGATCGACCACATGGCGGGTCTCGGCGTCGACGGCGGCGACATGGGGTACTGCAGGGATGCCGCCTCGCGCACCGGGAACGGCTACAGCGGAACCTGGCCGAGCTCGCTCCCGGCGCTGCTGAGCACCCCCATCGACCACGTGATGGCATCACCGAACTGGGTACCCACCGGGTCCGTGGTGATCGACGACGCCACCGGAAGCGACCACCGAGGACTCGTGGTGCAGCTCGAGCCCGCAGGCTGAGATCCCGCGCGCTCCGCGCAGGTGACAGACTGGAGCGATGAGCACCGCAGAACGCGACACGATCGCAGAGCCCACGACAGAGACCACCGTCGAAGCGACGACCACGAACCGCAAGCAGCCGTTCCCCCGCGGCTTCCTCGACACGATCTCGACGGGATGGGCCGAGCGCCCGGAGTCGGTTCCGGCTCCCCGACCGCAGGCGTCGTTCGCCGCGACGCGTCGCGCCGCCGTCTCCGCAGCCTTCCCCGGCCGGCGTCTGGTCATCCCCGCGGGCTCGCTCAAGCAGCGCAGCAACGACACCGACTACCCGCACCGCGCGCACTCCGCGTTCGCACACCTCACCGGCTGGGCGGCAGACGCCGAGCCAGACTCGGTGCTCGTGTTCGAGCCGACCGACGGCGGACACGACGTCACTCTGTACTTCCGCGAGCGCGCCGACCGCACGACGACCGAGTTCTATGCCGACGCGACCGTCGGCGAGTTCTGGATCGGCCCCCGCCCCTCGCTCGCGGGCGTCGCCGCCGACCTCGACATCGCCACCGAGCACCTCGACCGCTACGCCGGCGTCGACGGCGAGCTGGTGCTGGAGGAGGACGACGACCTCACTCGTTTCGTCTCCGAGCTGCGTCTGATCAAGGACGAGTTCGAGATCGCCGAGATGCGCCGCGCCGTCGACATCACCGCCCAGGGGTTCGACGATGTCATCCGCTCTCTTCCCGACGCGATCGCGCACGCCCGCGGCGAGCGCGTCGTCGAGGGCGTCTTCCATCGCCGCGCCCGCGAGGACGGGAACGGCGAGGGCTACGACACCATCGCCGCATCGGGCCCGCACGCCTGCTACCTGCACTGGACGCGCAACGACGGCACCGTGGTGCCCGGCGACCTGATCCTCGTGGATGCCGGCGTCGAGGCCGACAGCCTCTACACCGCCGACATCACCCGCACCCTTCCGGTCTCGGGCACGTTCACCGACGTCCAGCGCCGCGTGTACGAGACCGTGCGCGAGGCGGCGGACGCCGCCTTCGCCGCCGCACGCATCGGGGTGCGCTTCCGCGAGGTGCACGAAGCCGCGATGCGCGTGATCGCCGAGCGCGTGGCCGAGTGGGGTCTGCTCCCCGTCACCGCCCAGGAGGCGCTCGACGGCGACGCCGGCGGACACCACCGTCGGTACATGGTCCACGGCACGTCGCACCACCTCGGCATCGACGTGCACGACTGCGCGCAGGCCCGACGCGAGATGTACTACGACGGGATCCTGGCACCGGGGATGGTGTTCACGATCGAGCCCGGCCTGTACTTCCAGATCGACGACCTCACCGTTCCGGTCGAGTACCGCGGCATCGGCGTGCGGATCGAGGACGACATCCTGATGACGGAGGACGGACCGGTCAACCTCTCGGCGGACATCCCCCGCACCGCCGACGAGGTCGAGGCCTGGATCGCTCGGGTCCAGGGCTGACCTCGAGGATGCATGAGGGCGAGCTCGAGCTCGCCGATGACGCCGCCGCGCGGCTGATCATCGGAAGATTCCCCGAGTTCGCCCTCCTTCCGCTCCGACCCGTGCACGCCTCGGGGACCGTGAACCGGATCATCCGCATCGGCGATGAGCTGTCGGCGCGGTTCCCGCTGCTGCCCGCGACGGGGACGGCGCTGGCCGCGGAGGCCGAGGCCATGTCCGAGTTCGCGCAGACCTGCACCGTGGCGGCACCGCAGCCCGTCGGCATGGGCGAGGCGACCTCCGAGTATCCGTCAGCGTGGGCCGTGCAGACCTGGGTGCCCGGAGAGACCGCGAGTCACGATCACCACGAGGCGTCCGATTCGCTGGCGGTCGACGTCGCCGGGCTGATCGTGTCGCTGCGGACAGCGGATGCGCGCGGACGTGTCTTCGACGGGCAGGGTCGCGGTGGCGTCCTCACCGACCACGACGAGTGGATCGGGCTGTGCGTGGCGCGGAGCGGTCACCTGCTCGACGCCCCTCGCGTGCAGCGGCTGTGGCGCGCACTGCGTTCCGTTCCCCCCTCCGGCCCCGATGTCATGAGCCACCGGGACCTCACTCCGTTCAACCTCCTGGTGTCGGGCGATCGCCTGGTCGGCGTCCTCGACAGCGGCGGCTTCGGCCCTGCAGACCCTGCGCTCGACCTCGTCGTCGCCTGGCATCTGTTCGATGGGCCACGCCGTCGGATCATCCGCGACCACCTGGATTCCGGCGATGTCGACTGGCTGCGCGGCGCGGCCTGGGCGCTGCAGCAGGCGATGGGGCTGGTCTGGTACTACGAGGACTCGAACCCGGACATGAGCGCTCTCGGACTCTCCACGATGCATCGGCTGCTCGCCGACGCCGACCTCGCGTCGCTACTCTGACGTCGGGTCTGCGACGATCTCGACTTTGAAGCCCTGGGCGTTCTCCGCCCACCCGGCGTAGTGGTCCGGTCCCCCGGCATGCGGGTATCTCTCCTGATACAGCGGACGCCACCCGTGGGCGTCCGCATCCGCCAGCACGGCATCGACCTCGGCGCGCGTGCCGCCCCAGAACGCCAGGTGGTTCACGCCCGCACGACGCCGATCGTGGGCGGAGGACGTGAGGTTCGGGGAGGCCGTGACCGTCACGTAGGCGCCCCCTGCGGTCCAGGTGCGTCCGTCCGCCCACTCCCCGGTGAGCTCGAACCCGAGTCGCGCGAGCATCCAGCTCCAGCTCTCGACGACCTCGTCGAGGCGCGGCACCCAGATCTCGACGTGATGCAGGCCTCTCACGACTGGCGGCCGCGGAACACGGCGGTGCGGAGCTCGATCGACCACACGTCGGTCGTCGGCATGTCGAGCGACTGGGCGACGGCGATCTCCGCCTCGATGTCGTACGGCACCCGCATGAACTGCACGGCGAAGGGGTCGTCGGACGACGACCCTCCTTCGAGGACCACGTACGACGACACGGGCGTGTCGAGCGGGTTTCCGACGCTGCCGACGTTGAACAGCGTGCGTCCGTCGTTCGTCTCGATGTAGGCGTCGTGGATGTCCGCATAGCCGACCACCTCCGGCAGCGGTCCGTCGCCGGTCATCTCCGTCGCCTCGAACATCGCCGAGAACTGCTCGGGCGTGTGGTGGTGGTGCACCCTGACGTGCGGACTCTGCGCCGATGCGTGGAACAGGCGGATCCGCCGGCCGCTGAGCGCGAGGTCGACGCTCAGCGGGAGCGCAACGAGCCATGCCCTGCTGGAGGGCGACAGCTCGTCACGCCACCAGAGCATCTCGGGCGGCCCGTCGTCGGGGATCGAGGGGAGGAAGTCGTCCCAGTTGCCGCGGACGCTCACCTCGCACGCCGCACGGCAGCGCTGCACCGCAGCCTCCCCGCGCGGCCCCTTGCCGGCCGTGTCGCCGAGGTTGACGATGCGGGTGATCCCCCGCTGCCGGATGTCGGCGAGCACCGCGTCGAGTGCGGTCAGGTTGCCATGCACATCCGCGATCAGGGCGATTCGTTCGAGACTCACCCCACCATGCTCTCAGGGCCGCGCGAACTCCGCGACGATCGGCGCGAGAGACGCGCCGATCTCGGATGCCGGAAGCTTTCGCCCCTTCACCTCGAAGGTGTGGCCGCCGCCGTCGATCCAGACCACCCTGGCGTTCCGGCAGGTGGCGACGACGTCGTCGAACTGCGCGAGGGGCTGGATGAAGGGATCGTTCGTCCCTTCGACGAACAACTGCGGAACAGCGATGCCCGCCAGGTGCTCCGCACGCGGCTTCTCCGGCTTCCCGGGCGCATGCAGCGGATACCCGAGGTACGCGAGTCCGTCGACGACGAGGCCCTCGGCGACCGCCATCGACGCCATGCGCCCGCCGTACGACTTGCCCGTGGCCCACACCGCCGCCTGCGGATCCTGCGCGCGTGCGAACGCCACGACGGCCTTCCACGTCGCGATCGCGTGCGTGGCCGGTCCCGGCATCCGTCGCCCCTGCTCGACGTACGGGAAGTTGAACCGCAGCGTCGAGAACCCGAGTGCTCCGAGCGCGTCCGCGTACCCCTGGAGGAACGGATGGTCCTTGCCCGTGCCCGCGCCGTGCGCGACGACGACGGTCGAGCCGTTCGTCCCGGCGACCCAGTCGGCCGAGACCGTCGTCTCCCCGGCGGGCAGATCGACCGAGACGGAGGACATCAGGCGCGCAGGTAGGGAATCGCGAACGGCACGTGCATGATCTTGCCTCCCGAAGCCCGCACCATGCCCATGATGACGAGCGCCAGGTGGAAGACCGACACGGCGAAGTACAGCGTGATCGGGATCCCGATCGGGTAGAAGCCCGAGGCGGGGGAATCCGCGGTGAGGGTGGACAGGATGACGAAATGCGACACCAGCAGCACCGTCGAGACGAGGAGATACGTGAGGCCCCAGTTCAGCGCGGCGCGCGCGTTCTCCCGTGCCGCACCGCCGAATCGGCGTGAGGCTCCCCCGCTCACCGCCATCGCGATGCCCGAGGCGATCCCACCCACGAAGGGGAACGGGATCAGGATCAGCAGACCGAGCGCCCACGGCAGGAGACCACGGGGCGGGACAGCGGCGGGGTACGCACCCGCCGGGTATCCGCCTACCGGGTAGCCCTGTGCGGCCGGTGGCGCGTAGCCCTGAACGAACGGTGGCGCATAGCCCTGAACGGCCGGTGGCGCATAGCCCTGAACGGCCGGTGGCGCATAGCCCGGCGCCTGCGGCGGTGCATATCCCGGTGCGGGCGGCGGCGACGCGTATCCCGGAGCCTGCGGCGGCGCATATCCCGGAGGGGGCGGCGGCGACGCACTGTCCGGTGCCTGCGGCGGCTCGTAGCCCTGGCCTTCGGCCATCAGGCGGTCTCCGGCGAGCGCGGCGGCACGCCGGGTGCCGACGGGTCCGACGCGCCGGTGCCGTCGGCGGGAGGTGCGGGATCGGCGGGAGGTGCGGGATCGGCGGGCCGGGGCGGGACGCTCGGCTCCTCAGGCGTTCCCTGCGGCCCGCCCAGCGGCGGAGTCGCCTCGCTGCCGGGCGCCGGCTGCTCGGGCGCGGCGGGAGGGGTGGGCGCGGCGGCGCCTCCGGGGGTGATCCGCTCTCCGTACCGGGGCGGCTCGCTCAGATCCACCGGAGCACGCACGGCGGTCGGCGTCGGTGCCCCCAGCGCCAGGCGCGCCTTGGCGAGCGACGTCGCCTGCACGCGCACCTCATAGTGATCGGCGGCGAACTGCGTGACGCTGGCGAAGTCCCGGCGGCGACGGACGATCGCATAGGTGACGAGGCTCAGCAGCATGCCGAGTGCGACACCGATGAACACGAAGCCGACGAAGAGCTGCATCGGCACCTCGGGGTTCCCGATCACGAGGATCGCGGAGAGGAACAGGCCGATGAGGATGCCGTTGACGGCGCCGGACCGCGCCGCGGCGGCGTATCCGAGCCGTCCGGTGATCCGCTCGACGGTGCGCACGCTCTGCCCGATGATCGCGATGTCGCGCGCGGGCACCTCTTGGGCGATCAGTTTCGACACCGTCTTCTGGGCGTTCTCGTAATCGCGGGTGGACGCGACGATCTCGCCCTCATCGCGGCTGTCAGCTGGACGGTTCAGCATGCTCATGCCGCCATTCTCCCATGCCCGCCACGGGGCGGAGCGGGACGCGTCGGTGGGCGACGCCCCCGACACGACGACAGCGGCATCCGTCCAGGCCCGCGCACTACGCTGGACGGGTGAGCACACAACGGGTATTCGCCGCGCGCCTTGCAGGCTGCGCCGTCTTCGACCCCGTGGGCGACCGGCTCGGCAAAGTCCGTGATGTCGTCATCGTGTACCGAAGTACCGCGGCACCCCGGGTCATCGGGCTCGTGGTCGAGATCCCCGGTCGACGGCATGTGTTCCTCTCGATCGGACGCGTCACCTCGATCCGCGCAGGACAGGTCATCACGACCGGTCTCATCAACGTGCGGCGGTTCTCCCCGCGCGCCGGTGAGGTGCGCGTCCTGGCGGAGCTGCTCGGCCGCCGGGTCAGCCTCGTCGAGGGCGGCGGATCCGCCGTGATCGAAGACGTGGCGATCGAGCCGAACCGTCTCGGGGAATGGGCGATCAGCCAGCTCTTCCTGCGACGGCCGAAGACCAGCGCATCGCCGTTCGCCAAGGGACCGACGACCTTCGCGGCGTGGAGCGAGGTCGCCGAGCAGCGCTCCCCCGGCGAGTCGCAGTCCGCCGAGCAGCTCGTCGCGTCCTACTCCGAACTGCACGCCGCCGACCTCGCGAACACCCTCCTCGACCTGCCCCAGCAGCGCATGATCGAGGTCGCCGAAGAGCTGTCCGACGACCGCCTCGCCGACGCCCTCGAGGAGATGCCCGAAGACGAGCAGGTGCACATCCTCGACCGCCTCGGCGACGAGCGCGCCGCCGACATCCTCGACCAGATGGAGCCCGACGACGCGGCCGACCTCCTCGCCCAGCTTCCGCCGAACCGTCTGGAGCAGCTCCTCGAACTCATGGAGCCCGAGGAGGCCGAAGACGTCAGGATGCTGCTGCGCTACGGCCCCGACACCGCGGGTGGACTGATGACGCCCGAGCCGATCATCCTCTCCGCCGACGCCACGGTCGCCGAGGCGCTGGCGCTGATCCGTCGGCACGAGCTCCACCCCGCCCTCGCCGCGGCCGTGTTCGTGACGCTCCCGCCCTTCGAGACTCCCACCGGCCGCCTGCTCGGCATGGTGCACTTCCAGCGGATGCTGCGGTATCCGCCGCACGAGCGCCTCGGCGCGATCATGGACGACAGCCTCGACCCCGTCAGGGTGACGGCATCCGCCGCCGAAGTCGCGAGGATGCTGGCCAGCTACGACCTCGTGTCGCTTCCGGTCGTCGACGCCGCGCACCGCCTCGTCGGAGCCATCAGCATCGACGACGTGCTCGACTACCTCCTGCCCGACGACTGGCGCACGCATGACAGCGACGAGCCCAGCGTGCCGAAGGAGGTGCGATGATGGCCCGGTCGCGCTCGCCGCGCCTCGACGCACCCCTCGGCCGGGGCACGGTGCGATCGCGCCCCACGTCACGCGACCGCTTCGGACGGTTCACCGAATGGGTCGCACGCGCCATGGGGACGCCGGCGTTCCTGCTCATGCTGACGCTGTTCTGCGTCGCCTGGATCTGCTGGAACACCCTGCTGCCCGACAGCCTGCGCTTCGACGACGCCGCACTCGGATTCACGGCCCTCACCCTGATGCTGTCGCTGCAGGCGTCGTACGCGGCGCCCCTGATCCTTCTCGCGCAGAACCGTCAGGACGATCGCGACCGGGTGCAGATCGAGCAGGATCGCCAGCGCGCCGAGCGCAACCTCGCCGACACCGAGTACCTCGCCAGGGAGATCGTCGCCCTGCGGATGGCGCTCGAGGAGAAGAACAATCAGGTGGTCACGCGCGATGTGCTGCGTCAGGAGCTGAAGGCGATGCTCGCCGAGCTGGGCGATGCCGACGACGCCCCCGGCGACACGCGCACCGGCGGTAGATCCTCCTCATGAGCACCGCGGATGCCGTCACCGCGGCCGTCGCGGCGGTGACCGACCCCGAGCTGAGACGCCCGATCGGCGACCTCGACATGGTGCGGGGCATCACGGTCGACGACGGCCGCGCTCACGTCGGGATCGTGCTCACGATCGTCGGGTGCCCCGCTGCGGCGCGCATCGAGTCGGACGTGCGGGCTGCGGCCGCATCGGTGCCCGGCATCCGTGCCGTGGACGTCGAGGTCGGCGTGATGACGCCGACCGAGCGCAAAGCCCTCACCGAGAAGCTCCGCGCCGGTCGGGCACCGCGGCAGATGCCCTTCGGTCCCGATTCGCTCACCCGCGTCATCCTGGTCTCGAGCGGCAAGGGCGGCGTCGGCAAGTCGACGATGACGGCCAACCTCGCCGTGGCGCTGGCCGATCAGGGACTCGCCGTCGGTCTCGTGGACGCCGACGTGCACGGCTTCTCGATCCCCGGTCTGCTGGGCATCCCCGCCGGCACACAGCCGACCAGGATCGACGACCTGATGCTGCCCCCGGTGGCGTACGGCGTGAAGACGATCTCGATCGGCATGTTCCTCCGTGACGGCGAGGCGGTCGTGGCGTGGCGAGGACCGATGCTGCACCGCACCGTGCAGCAGTTCCTGACCGACGTCTTCTTCGGCGACCTCGACATCCTGCTGATCGACATGCCTCCGGGAACCGGCGATATCGCCATCTCCATCGGCCAGCTGCTGCCGCACGCCGAGGTGCTCGTGGTGACGACCCCTCAGGCCGCCGCATCGGACGTGGCGATCCGCAGCGGTCTCGTCGCCCGCCAGACGGGTCAGCGGGTGATCGGCGTGGTCGAGAACATGGGCGCCTTCACGCTTCCGGACGGCACCGTCGTCGATCTGTTCGGCTCGGGCGGCGGCGCGGCCGTCGCGGCGGCGCTGTCGGAGACGGCACCCACGCCCCTGCTCGCGTCGATACCGCTGAGCCCCGCGCTCCGTGCCGGCGGCGACGCTGGTCTCCCCCTCGTGCTCGACGACTCCGACGATCCCGCGGCCGTCGCGATCCGCGAGCTCGCCCGCACGCTGGCGACGCAGGGGCGCGGTCTCGTCGGCCGCTCGCTGCCGATGACGCTGGGCTAAGAGCGGCGTCCGCGCGCCCCGGTGATCAGTCTCCGACCAAGGATCACCAGCGGAAGGGACACGGCCAGAGGTGGACACATCACCGCGCCGGCGGTCAACAGGGTCCCCTGGGCGAAGTCCGCGCCGCCGTTGCGGCCGAGTCCGATGCTGCCCTGCCCGATCGAGTCCCCCGCCACGAGGAATCGTCCGTCGTACGTGTCGAGGGAATCCCGGCACGTCACACGGTGCGCACCGGGTTCTGCCGCGGTGAACTGCGACGACTGCACGAACCCGGGCCGAGGCGTCATCCACCACAGCACGTCGTCCCAGCTCAGTGCGGAGGGACCGCGCTGCGGGCGTACGTCGTGATCGGGACCGACCGCTCGACACTCCATGGTGCCCAGCGACGCGGAGATGCCACTGGCCCAGATGCCGACCCGCTCCCCCTC
Source organism: Microbacterium sp. NPDC097977 (assembly GCF_040302605.1). NCBI lineage: Bacteria > Bacillati > Actinomycetota > Actinomycetes > Micrococcales > Microbacteriaceae > Microbacterium > Microbacterium sp. NPDC097977. The sequence continues at coordinate 12,860 of NZ_JBEOUR010000033.1, read as the reverse complement.
CTCGAGGTCGACGACCGTCGTCGTCCCGAGGGGCACGTCCTCTGCGGCCTCGATCGACCGCACGATCGGCAGCACCCAGAGGATCCAGATGAGGGCGCCGGCGACGGCGCAGACGGCGGCCGCGATGAACGCCATCCTGTCCCGGCTGCGAAGCCGGTCGGGATCGAGCGTCCGCGTCACGTGGCTTCGGGATCGTACGGCGGAGGGCTCGACATCGAGAACTCCGGGCGCACCCTCGGCGTGCTCACGGGCTTCACCGCGGGTTCGGCGACCACGGCGTCGGCTCGCGCCGGCCCCGGTGACGCATCGTCCTCGAAGAGCGCATCGCGGATGATCCGCCGCGGGTCGTACTGGCGCGGATCGAGTTTGCGCCAGTCGACATCGTCGATCTCGGGGCCCATCTCGTCACGGACCCGCGACTTGGTGTCGCGCAGGAACTCGCCCGCACGGCGCGCGAGTTTCGCGACGCTCTCGGCGTAGCGCGGCAACCGCTCCGGTCCGACCAACAGCACGGCGATCAGACCGATCAGCAGCAGCTTCTCGAAGGTGATCCCGAACTGCATCTGTCCAGGCTACCGCCGCGCCTGCCCAGACGCCGCGCACCGAGCGCATACCCTGGGAGAACACACATCCGAGTCGGGAGAACCAGGCAATGAGCGAGAACGATGCGAACGCACGTTTCATCCGCGAGTCCATCGTCGAGCCCGCGCCGATCGCCCGTGCCCGCGCCCATGCCCTCGAGCTCGGCGCCGCACCCGTCAGCCCCGCCGTCGGCTCCCAGATCGCGGTGCTCGCCGCGGCCACGGGCGCACGTTCCATCGTCGAGATCGGCACCGGCGCAGGGGTCTCGGGTCTCTGGCTGCTGCGCGGCGCGCCGCAGGCGGTGCTGACCTCGATCGACAACGAGCCCGAGCACCTGGCCGCCGCCCGTCAGGCATTCGCCGACGCGCGGGTCCCCGCGACGCGGGCGCGATTCATCACCGGCCGCGCCGCCGACGTGCTGCCCCGGATGAACGAGGCCTCGTACGACATCGTCCTCGTCGACGCCGACCCCGAGAACGTCATCGACTACGTCGCGCACGGCCTGCGACTCGTGCGCACCGGCGGCATGGTCCTGGTGCCCCGCATCCTGGGCGGCGGCCGCGTCGCCGACCCCGTGCAGCGCGATGAGGTCACCTCCGCGTACCGCTCGCTCGTGCAGGAGACGCAGGAGTCCCCGGTCGTGCTCGCCACCGTCTCCGCCTCGGGTGAGGGGCTGCTGCAGCTGATCAGCGTGGGCGCGTCCTGAGCCGAGGCCGTCGCGGCAGCGATTCCGGGTACGAAGAAGGGCGACGGATCGAGGATCCGTCGCCCTTCTCGTGGATCCGCATCAAGGGATCCGGGTAGATCAGGCGGGGTTCACGACGGCTGCCAGCACGTCGTGGAGTTCCTTCGCCTCGGCGTCGTTCACGGACACGACCAGTCGGCCGCCTCCTTCGAGCGGGACGCGCACGATGATGAGTCGCCCTTCTTTCACGGCCTCCATGGGTCCGTCTCCGGTCCTCGGCTTCATCGCTGCCATCGTGGGCTCCTTTTCCTCCGGTGGTATATGACCAGTTTATCGGGTGTTACCCGAACCTGGATGTCGCCTATGAAGAAATGCACCAAGCCTTAACATTCAGGGCACCTGCCAGAACGTGTTGCCGAGGGCGTAGACGTGGTAGATCCACAGCCACTGGCCCGCCAGACAGGCGACGAGGATCCCCCCGCGCCAGACGCGCGAACGCGGCACGGCGAGCGCCCCCCATGCCGGGCTCAACGGCAGCAGCAGGCGGAAAGTGCTCGACTGCGGGAAGAACACCGCGAGCAGGTACAGCAGATAGCTCGCGCTCCAGAGGCGGAGGTCGGGTCCGAGCGCTCGCACCTGGGGAAGATAGAGCAGCGCCGCCCCGGTCGCCACGACCAGGAGTGCCAGAGCGATGGGTCCCCAGGCGGTCGGCAGCCCCCATTGCGCGAACCAGAACTGCGACGCCTGGATCCATCCGTCGAACGGCATGAAACCCTCCGCCCCACCCGCGATCCAGTTGCGCCGCCACGCCAGCTCCGTCGACAGATATGCCCCGGGGTCCCCCGTGACGACCGATGCGATGACCTGCCAGGCGAAGCCGCAGACCGTGGCGAGGGCGCCAAGGGCCACGATGTGCACGACCTCGCGCGCGGGCAGAGGATCGTCACGACGATGCCACCAGCGCAGGATCCCGTGCAGTCCGAGATAGAGCGCGAGGGCGAGGATGCCCGGCCGCGTGAAGGCCATGACCGGGATCAGCACGTACAGCAGCGCGTAGTGGCGGCGCACCGCGGCATCCAGTGCGAGGAAGAGCAGGAGCAGGAACAGGGTCTCGGCGTAGCCGACCTGGAACATGGCGGCGATCGGCCCCGAGGCGAAGAACACGACCGCCCACATCGCGGCCCTGTGTCCGATGCGGTCCCGCAGCAGGCGATGCAGAGCGAGGCAGGCGAAGTACCCTGCCACGAACGAGAGCAGGAACGCCCCCGTCCCCCACGATCCGAACAGGAACCCGATGGCCTTCGCCGCGAAGGCGAAGACCGGCATGAACGCCCAGGCGTTCTCGGCGACGTCGCCCGACGGGGTGAGCGGAAGCTCGGAGGGGTACCCCTCCTCGGCGACGAGCCAGTACCACTGCGCGTCCCAGGCCACGACGAAGTCGGCGAGTCCGGGATCCGCGCCGAACCGCGACATGGACGTCGACTGGAGGGCCGCCGCGATCATCATCGCCGTGGTGACCGCGCGCGCCGCCAGGTATATCAGCGCGATCCTGAGCGCCAGCGGAGCCGTCGCCCACCGGCGGGTGAGGGTCAGCGGGAGGTGAGCCATGCGCGCAGGCCCCGCTCGACGGCGTCGATCTGCGCGAGAGGCACCCGCTCCTCGTCGTGATGGGCCAGGTGCGGGTCGCCGGGCCCGTAGTTGACGGCGGGGATGCCGAGGGCGGAGAAGCGTGCGACGTCCGTCCATCCGTACTTCGGACGGGGCTCCGCGCCGACGGCGGCGACGAAGTCCTGCGCGATCGGGGCGTCGAGGCCGGGCCTCGCACCCTCTGCCACGTCGGTGATCTCGACGTCGAAGCCCGCGAGCAGGTTGCGGATGTGGGACTCGGCGTCTGCGGCCGATTTGCTCGGCGCGAACCGGTAGTTCACCTCGACCTCGCAGGCGTCGGGGATGACGTTGCCGGCGACCCCTCCGCTGATCCGCACCGCGCTCATGCTCTCGCGATAGAGCAGACCGTCGACCGCGACCTCGCGGGCGCGGTACTCGGCGAGGCGAGCCAGGATGGGCGCGGCCCGGTGGATCGCGTTCTCGCCGATCCATGCGCGCGCGGCGTGCGCCCGGACACCGGAGGTGCGCACGATCGCACGCATGGTGCCGTTGCATCCGCCCTCCACCTCGCCGTTCGACGGCTCGCCGAGGATCGCGAAATCCGCCTGGAACAGATCGGGGCGCACGGCGGCGAGCAGCGCGAGGCCGTTCTTCGACGCCTCCACCTCTTCGTTGTCGTACCACATCCACGTGATGTCGAGCGAAGGCTCGGTGAGCTCGGCGGCGAGCTTGAGCTGCACCGCGGCGCCGCCCTTCATGTCCACCGTCCCGCGGCCCCACAGGTAGGCGACTCCCTCGATCTCGACGTCTCGGGTGGGGACGTTGTCATTGATCGGCACCGTGTCGATGTGGCCCGCGATCGCGACCCTCTGGGCACGACCGAGATTCGTGCGGGCGACGATGGTGTTGCCGTGTCGGATCACCTCGAGATGCGCGTATCCCGACACCGACTGCTCGATGGCGTCGGCGAGGGCGGTCTCGTCACCCGAGACGCTCGGGATGTCGCAGATCGCGCGGGTCAGGTCGACGGAGGACGCTGTCAGATCGAGCACCATGCCCCCAGCCTAGTTACCCCGACATCTGTGCGAGCCTGCGCACCCGGTCGCGATAGCGTGGAGGCATGACTGAGGCGCGCACCGTGTGGGGTACCGGACTTTCGACGATCGCCGGCGACGGCACGGTTCTGGATGCCTGGTTCCCCGAGGTGTCGACCGTCGCGCCCACCGCCGCAGACGCCGCGGCGGCACTGGTGACCGTCGACGCCTTGGCGGGCCCGGACGAGCGGCGCAACGTGGTCGTCGAGTCCGTGCAGCTGCAGATCGACTTGGATGCCGCACCGACCTCGACCGTCGACGCGTACCTGCGCCTGCACGCGCTGTCGCACCTCGTGGTGCGCCCGAACGAGCTCAACCTCGACGGCATCTTCGCCCATCTGCCGAACGTGGCGTGGACGAATGCCGGGCCCGTGCACCCCGACGACGCCGCACGCCTTCGCCCGCTCCTGCAGCGCGCCGGCATCCAGGTGCAGGGACTCGACAAGTTCCCCCGCCTCACCGACTACGTGCAGCCGACGGGCGTACGGATCGCCGACGCCTCACGCGTCCGCCTCGGCGCACATCTCTCCCCCGGCACGACGGTGATGCACGAGGGCTTCGTGAACTTCAACGCCGGCACGCTGGGCGCCTCGATGGTGGAGGGCCGCATCTCGCAGGGCGTCGTCGTCGGCGACGGCAGCGACATCGGAGGCGGATCCTCGATCATGGGCACGCTGTCGGGCGGCGGCTCGCATCGCGTCTCGATCGGCGCGCGCACCCTTCTGGGCGCGAACGCAGGAATCGGCATCTCGCTCGGAGACGACTGCGTCGTCGAAGCCGGACTCTACGTCACGGCCGGCACCAAGATCGTGCTCGTCGACGGCCCCGCGCTGCCGGACGGCGGGCGGAAGACCGTGAAGGGCGCCGACCTGTCCGGCCACGACGGGCTGCTCTTCCGTCGCAACTCCCTCAGCGGCGCGGTCGAGGCCGTGCGTCGCGCAGGAGTCGGCGTCACGCTGAACGAGGCACTGCACGCCTGACGTCCTGATCTCGGGCGGGAAGGCGGGCGCACGCCGCGCGACCCGCGGATGCCGGGCTCCCAGGCTCCTCTGCACCTCGCGTGCTAGGGTGAGGTCGACGCTCCTCGCGATGCGAAGCGTCTGCGTCGTCGACACGCTCCCGCACCACTTGCCTGGTTCTGGCCATTTCGAACGGCGAAACGATGCGCGATCCCGCGCCGTCGCCCACCTTCCCGCACCCGGCATTCCTGTTCGTGCGTGCATTCTCGGAGATATCCCATGACTTCCTTCCTCGATCTCGGCGTGCCCGCCGACCTCGCCGCCGTCCTCTCGAAGGACGGCAAGACCGAGGCGTTCGCCATCCAGCGCGACACGCTTCCCGACTCCCTCGCCGGTCGCGACCTCCTCGGCCGCGGCCGTACCGGCAGCGGCAAGACGATCGCGTTCGCGCTCCCCCTCGTCGCCCGCCTGTCCTCGTCGTCGCGCAAGGGCCGTCCCGGCCACCCGCGCGGCCTCGTGCTCGCCCCGACCCGCGAGCTCGCCACCCAGATCGCGGCGACCATCGCGCCGCTCGCCGAGGCCAAGGGCCTGCGCGTCACCACCGTCTTCGGCGGTGTGAGCCAGCGTCCGCAGGAGACCGCGATGCGCAACGGCGTCGACATCGTCGTCGCGTGCCCCGGCCGCCTGGAAGACCTCATGAAGCAGCGGATCGTGCAGCTCGACGCCGTCGAGGTCACCGTGCTCGACGAGGCCGACCACATGGCCGATCTCGGGTTCCTGCCCGGTGTCACCCGCATCCTGACCGCCACCCCGGCCGGCGGCCAGCGTCTGCTGTTCAGCGCGACCCTCGACCGCGGCATCGACACGCTCGCCCGCCGCTTCCTCTCGAACGCGGTGAGCCACGAGGTCGACGAGGAGAGCGTGCCCGTGGGCGAGATGACGCACCGCGTGCTCGTCGTCGACTCGACCGACAACAAGACCACGCTCGTGCGCGACCTCGCCTCCGGCACCGGCCGCCGCATCCTGTTCACCCGCACCAAGCACCAGGCGAAGAAGCTCGCCAAGCAGCTCACCGCCGCGGGCATCCCCTCGGTCGACCTGCACGGCAACCTGTCGCAGAACGCCCGTGAGCGCAACCTCAGCGCGTTCTCGTCCGACCCGGCCGACGGAGGCGTGCGCGTGCTCGTCGCCACCGACGTCGCCGCGCGCGGCGTACACGTCGACAACGTCGACCTGGTCGTGCACGTCGATCCGCCCATGGAGCACAAGGCGTACCTGCACCGCTCGGGCCGCACCGCCCGCGCAGGCGCGGCCGGGACGGTCGTCACGGTCGTGCTCCCGGAGCAGCGTCGCGATGTGAAGGACCTGCTGCGCAAGGCTGCGATCACGGCCGCTCTCGAGCCCGTGACCACGGATGCCGTCACCGAGCTGGTTCCCGAGCGTGCCCCGCACGTGCGACCGGCACCGGTGCAGGCCCCGCAGCAGCGCCAGACGCCCAAGCAGCGTCCCGCCGGCGGCGAGCGCAACTCCGCCGCCACTCCCCCGTCCCGCCGCAGCCGTCGCCCCCGTGGCGGCCAGGGTGGTCAGGGCGCCCAGGGCGGAGCGACGGCCGGAGCACGCCAGGGCGGTGGAGCCCGTCAGGGCGGCCAGTCTCGCGCCGGCGGCCAGGGCGGTCGCGGCCGGGGCGGCTCGCAGGGCCGCTGACCCACAGACACCGAGGCGGGTGCGCGGATGCTCAGGCATCGGCGCACCCGCCTTCTCGTGTGCCCGGGGCGTCACCTTCCCGTCCCACGCAGCGGTCAGCGTGACACGGCCGCCAGGACCTCGGGGTCCACGCATCCGCGGACGAAACCGTCGAGTCGCCGCCGGATCTCCGCACCGAGCACGCGCGCGCCGATCCACTCCGCGAGGGGGGCGAGCCACGCAGGGCGGCACGAGAAGTTGTACTTCCACACCGCCAGCGTTCCCTCGGGAACGGCCGTGAACCGCCAGCCTCCACCGAGCTTCGCGAAGAACCAGGGACCGCGCTCCATCACCATGCCCACATTCGTCGGGGGCGCGTAGGAGACGTACCGGCTCACCATCGAGAGGCCGAAGCGCTGCCGCGTGAACGTGCGCACACCCTTCGCCGCGACATCCGCCTCATCGAGGAAGTGCTGCTCGCTGATGAAGGGATCCCAGCGCCGCCGAACCGCGCCGGTCAGCTGGGAGACCGCGAAGGCGGTCGCCGGGTCGACCGGCACGACGGCCTCGGCGCTGACGACGGGCATCGACGCCGTGTCAGAGTGTCTGGAAGGTGCGCTCGGGCGAGCCCGTGTACAGCTGCTGCGGGCGACCGATCTTGGTCTGCGGGTCGAGCTGCAGCTCCCGCCACTGGGCGAGCCAGCCGGGCAGGCGTCCGATCGCGAACAGCACCGTGAACATGCGCGTCGGGAAACCCATCGCCTTGTAGATCACGCCGGTGTAGAAGTCGACGTTCGGGTACAGACGACGCTCCTTGAAGTAGTCGTCGGCGAGCGCGATCTCTTCGAGCTCCTGCGCGAGGTCGAGCAGCGGATCGGTCACGCCCAGCTCGGCGAGCACCTCGCCCGCGGCTTCCTTGACGAGCTTGGCACGCGGGTCGTAGTTCTTGTAGACACGGTGCCCGAAGCCCATCAGCTTCACGCCCTCTTCCTTGTTCTTCACCCGCTCCACGAAGCGGGAGACGCTCTGCCCCGAGTCGCGGATCTGGCCGAGCATGGTGAGCACCGCCTCGTTCGCCCCGCCGTGCAGGGGTCCGGAGAGAGCCTGGATGCCGGCGGAGACCGAGGCGAACTGGTTCGCACCGGTGGACCCGACCAGGCGGACCGTCGAGGTCGACGCGTTCTGCTCGTGGTCCTCGTGCAGGATCAGCAGCAGCTCGAGCGCCTTCGACATCACGGGGTTCATCTCGTAGGGCTCCGACAGGACGCCGAAGTTCAGCTTGAGGAAGTTCTCGACGAAGCCGAGCGAGTTGTCGGGGTACAGGAAGGCCTGACCGACGCTCTTCTTGTGGGCGTACGCCGCGATCACCGGAAGCTTCGCGAGCATGCGGATCGTGTTGAGCTCCACGTGCTCGGGGTTGTGCGGGTCGGTCTCGCCCTCGTAGTACGTCGAGAGGGCGGCGACGGCCGACGACAGCACCGACATCGGATGCGCGGTGTGCGGCAGCGCGGAGAAGAAGCGCTTGAGGTCTTCGTGCAGCAGCGTGTGACGACGGATCTTCTCGTCGAACTCCGCGAGCTCACCGGCGGAGGGCAGCTCGCCGTAGATCAGCAGCCACGCGACCTCGAGGTAGCTCGTCTTGCCGGCCAGCTGCTCGATCGGATATCCGCGGTAGCGCAGGATGCCCTGGTCACCGTCGATGAAGGTGATCGCGGACTTCGTCGACGCAGTGTTGACGAACCCGTAGTCGAGTCCCGTGTACCCCGTCTGCTTCGTCAGGGTCGACAGATCGATGCTGTCGTTCCCTGCCGTGCCGCGCACGATCGGGAACTCTGCGGTGGTCTCACCGATCGACAGCTTCGCGATGGGCTGCTGCTCTGCCGCTGCGCTCACGCGGGCCTCCTCGTGGGTTCTTCTTCAAAGCCGGATGTGGCGATGTCACGGCGCTGTGCGCCAGGCCGGATCGAGATCGTCGATCCACGACCGAAATCGCCTTTACAGCCTAGTAGGCGCATCGGCCTACTGTGACAAGGCACAAAAGAACGATGGGTCTGGGGGGAATGTCTACAGGGCGTGCTCGCGAAGGCGCCGCGCGCCCTCCATGATCCGCTCGGTCGGTGCGGTGAGCGCGAGCCGTATGTGCCGAGTCGAATGCGGTCCGTAGAACGGCCCCGGTCCGGCGAGGATGCCGACATCCGCGAGCCTCGCGATGCTCGCCCATGCGTCCTGCCCCTCGGTCGCCCAGAGGTAGAGCCCCGCCTCGGACCCGTCGATCCGGAAGCCCGCAGCCTCCAGCGCCGGCCGCAGAGCGTCTCGCCGCGTCCGGTACAGCTCTTTCTGCGCGGCGACGTGCGCATCGTCGCCCAGCGCCACCGCCATCGCGTGCTGCACGGGCTCCGGCGGCATGAGCCCCAGGTGCTTGCGGGCCGTGAGCAGGTCGCCCACGATCCGCGCGCATCCGGCGACGAAGGCCGCGCGGTAGCCGGCGAGGTTGGACTGCTTGCTCAGAGAGTAGACGCTGAGCAGATTCGCCCTGCTGCCCCCGGTCACGCGGGGGTCGAGGATCGAGGGGATGCTCTCGCTCGCCCAGCGGCCGTCCCAGCCGAGCTCCGCGTAGCATTCGTCGCTGGCGAGCACCGCACCGAGCTCTCGTGCGCGATCCACAGCGGCCGTCAGCTCGTCGACCGTCCACGTGCGTCCGTCGGGATTGCCGGGAGTGTTGATCCAGATGAGCTTCGTGCCCTCCGGCCAGTCCGCGGGTTCGTCGGCGGCGACGGGCGTCGCACCGACCACCCGTGCACCGACCTCATATGTCGGATAGGCGATGCGCGGATGCACCACGACGTCGCCCGCACCCAGGCCCAGCAGCGTCGGGAGGAGCGCGACGAGCTCTTTGGAGCCGATCGTGGGGAGCACGTTGTCGACCGTGAGGTCGGGCACACCCCGGCGTCGCCGGTACCAGTCGACGATCGCCTCGCGCAGCGCGGGCGTGCCGACGGTCTGCGGGTACGCGTGCGCGTCGGTGGCTTCGGCGAGCGCCCGACGGATCAGCTCCGGGGTGGGGTCGACGGGCGAGCCGACCGAGAGGTCGACGATCCCGCGCGGGTGCAGCGCCGCACGCTCGCGATACGGGGCGACGGCATCCCAGGGATAGTCTGCGAGGTCGCGGACGCTCACGGGCTACTCGCCCTGAGGCGGCAGCGCGGCGATGACGGGGTGGTCGTGCGCGATGACGCCGACCTTCGCCGCACCGCCGGGCGAGCCGACCTCGTCGAAGAACTCGACATTGGCCTTGTAGTAGTCCTGCCACTCGTCGGGCAGATCGTCTTCGTAGTAGATGGCCTCGACGGGGCACACCGGCTCGCACGCACCGCAGTCGACGCATTCGTCGGGGTGGATGTACAGCGAGCGTTCACCCTCGTAGATACAGTCAACGGGGCACTCGTCGATGCAGGCGCGGTCCTTGACATCGACGCACGGAAGGGCGATCACATACGTCACCCCCTCAGTCTACGACTCGCTGCCGGTCCGATCGCCCATCGGCATCCGAGACAGACGCGGCCACGCCACGGCGAGCAGCACGAGACCGGCGACGAGGTAGATCCAGATCCGTCCGCTCAGTGTGTCCTCCACCACGACCGAGCCACCGGGACCGACCCCGGAGATGAGCACGAGCATGCCCAGCATCCCGAGCCCTGCGGCCAGCGTCGCCCCGCGGTCGTGGGTGAGGGCGCGGATGGCCACGAGGATCGCCCCGCAGGCGATGGCGCCGACGATCAGGCCGACCGGCACGGGGCCCCACATCAGGCTGTGGCCGATGGTGCCCGCGACACCGAACACGCCGCCGACGAGGGCCGCGGCGATCCAGGACAGCACCCGGGAGATCCAACCGTTACGCACCAGACGATCCTACGCGCGGTGCGCACCCTCCTCGCTCACCCTGCGAGACCGAGCAGGCGCAGCACGGCGGCCACGGCGGCGGCCGCGACGACGACCACGAGAAACGACTGTCGCAGCCAGAGCAGTCCGGCGGCGACGAGCAGCGCGGGGACCCGCGCATCGACGATCACCGCCTGCCCCGCTCCGAGGCTCTGCACCGCCACGAGCGCAGCGAGCAGGGCGACCGTGAGCAGGTCGGAGATGCGCGCGGGACGCGGCGCCTCGAGCACTCGGGTCGGCACCAGGTATCCGGCAGCCTTCAGCCCCAGACAGATCAGCGCCGCCAGCAGGATGGCGCTCCAGACGCTCATGACACTCCCCCGTCGTCGATGGCGCGCACCGACGGCTTCCGCCCCAGCCAATCGAACCACCCGACGACGACGGCGACCACGGCCGCGACCAGGACCGGCAGACCGGGCATGAGCACCGGGGTGAGCGCCGCGGCGACGACGGCGGCCGCGATGCCCACCGCGATCGCCTGGCGCTCCTTCAGCCGCGGCCACAGCAGCGCGAGGAAGGCGGCGGCGGCCGCGGCATCCAGCCCCCAGGTCCGAGGATCACCGAGGACATCTCCGACCAGCGCGCCGATCAGGGTGGTGAGGTTCCATCCGAGGAAGATGCCGATCCCGGTGACCCAGAATCCCACTCGACGAAGACGCGGGTCGCTCTGGGAGATCGCCACAGCCGTCGACTCGTCGATCGTGAAGGGAGCGGCGGCGACCCGCCGGGCGGGGGTCGTCCCCACGATCGGGGCCATGCGCATCCCGTAGGCGACGTTGCGCACTCCGAGCAGCACGGCCGATGCGATCGCCGAAGGGAGCGCCGACACTCCCCCGGCGGCGAAGACGCCCACGAACGCGAACTGGGACCCACCGGTGAACATCAGCAGGCTGAGGACGCACGCCTGCCAGACGTCGAGTCCCGAGGCCACGGCGAGCGCGCCGAAGGAGACGCCGTACGCGCTCGTCGCGAGCACCACTCCGAGCGACTCGCGCCACACCTCGCGTTCCGCGCTCACCGGCGTAACGTTCGATTCACTGAACACATGATCATCATCATGAACACGATGGGCGGGATAGTCAAGCGAACGATCGTTTGACATGATGAACACATGGAAGATCTCCGCACGCGGATCGCGCGCACGCTCCGCAGAGAGCGCGAGGGCGCGGGCCTGTCCGTCTCGGAGCTCGGCCGTCGCGCCGGCATCTCCAAGGCGACGGTCTCGCAGCTCGAGTCCGGATCGGGCAACCCCAGCGTCGAGACCCTGTGGGCGCTGGGCGTCGCTCTCGGCGTCCCGTTCGCCGTGCTCGTCGACGAACAGACCAACGCGCCGACTCTCATCCGGGCCGCAGATCTCTCCGGGGTGCCCTCGTCGGCCGCGGACTACAGCGCCACGCTCCTGTCTGCGAGCCCGCCCGGCGCCCGGCGGGACATCTACCTCATCACCGCCGAACCGGGCGACCCCCGCCGTTCGGATCCGCACCATGCCGGGACCACCGAGCATGTGATCCTGCTCTCCGGGCAGGCGCAGATCGGTCCCGCCGACGAGCCGGTGCTGCTGAACCCGGGCGACTACCTCTCCTACCCGGGAGACGCTCCGCACGTGTTCGAGGCGACGGCTCCCGGCACCAGGGCCGTGCTCATCTCCGAGTTGCGGTGACTCGGGAGCGGGCGCCGCACCCCGCGTCCTGCGCCGCCCACCCCGCGCCTCGCGGAGAAGGGGATCGCGGCGCAGGGCGCGCCGATCCGCTCAGTACCAGTTGACGGACTGCGAGTGCGACCAGGCACTGCACGGCGTGCCGTAGACCGACGAGATGTACCCGAGGCCCCAGCGGATCTGCGTGGCCGCGTTCGTCTGCCAGTCGGAGCCGGCGGACGCCATCTTGCTGCCGGGCAGAGCCTGTGGGATGCCCGTCGCACCACCGGACGCGTTGTAGGCCTGGTAGTTCCAGCCCGACTCCTTGGTCCACAGCGAGTTCAGGCAGGAGAACTGGTCCTCTCCCCACCCGTACTGGCTCGAGGCGATGTCGCGGGCCGCGGCCTTGGCGCCGTCGACCGTGTTGGTCTGCGCGAGCACTGCAGCCTCCTGAGCGGCCTGGGCGGCAGCGGCGTCTGCGGCCGCCTTGGCCTCCTGCGCCGTCGTGTACGACTGCTGGAGCGCTGCCGTCTCGGCGGTGATCTCCTCGATACCGGTCACCGTGTAGGCCGTGAGACTCGAGAGCTCGCGATGCGAGAGTCCGTCGCGGTCCGCGAGCTGACCGACCCAGGTGGTCACGTCGGAGGTGTCGACGGATGCGGGCGCGGCACCGA